>NZ_JBHXAW010000094.1:0-14557 GCF_042726645.1 Isoptericola sp. NPDC060257 | reverse complement strand
CTTCCTCAACGACGGCGTCGAGGAGGCGCCGCCCGCCGCCGCCACGATCATGGCTCCCGCGTGGGCGCGGTGGTCGATCGGCCACCTCGTGCGCAACGACGAGGGCGAGCTGGTGCGCGACGGGATGAAGGACACCGACACGTTCGGCATCTTCGCCCTGCCCGGTCTGGACGGCGGCCTGGCCCCCGTCTTCGCCGGCGGCTCGAACATCGCGGTCTCGGCCACGTCGCCGAGCCCCGGGCTGGCCGAGGACGTGCTGCGCGTCGTCTTCTCCGACGAGTACCAGGAGAAGCTCGCCGCCGCCGGGCTCGGGCCCGCGAACGAGGACGCCCAGGAGCTCATGAAGGGCGACAGGTACGGCCGGCTCATGGTCCGCACGGCCGCCGCGTCGAAGCTCACCCCGCCTGCACCCGGGTGGGCCTCGATCGAGGACGCCGGGGTGTACGAGGACCTGTTCGGCCGCATCGCCGACGGCGGTGACGTCGCGACCCTCGCGCAGGAGTTCGACGCGCGCCTCACGCCGATGCTCAACGCGCCGGCGGTGGCCGAGGACTGACCCGTCGCGGGCACCGGCGCGGACCACGCACGGACCACGCACGGACCATGCACGATGACGGCACGACGACGGGATGATGGACCCGATCCCGCCCCCGAGAGACTGGAGCCCCCATGGAAGTCGTGATCGCCCCCGCCCAGGAGCTCGCCGTGCTGGCGGCCGACGCGATCGAGGCGCTGCTGCGCCGCAACCCGGCCACGGTGCTGGGGCTGGCGACGGGGTCGAGCCCGTTGCGGGTGTACGACGAGCTCGCGCGTCGTCACCGCGAGGACGGGCTGTCGTTCGCCGAGGCCCGGGGCTTCATGCTGGACGAGTACGTGGGCCTGGACGCGGGTCACCCGCAGCGGTACCGCAACGTGATCGAGACGGAGATCGCCTCGCGGGTCGAGTGGCCCGCGGAGCAGGTGTCGGGGCCGGACGGCCTCGCGGAGGACATCCCGGCGGCCTGCGCGGCGTACGAGCGGGCGATCGAGGACGCCGGCGGGGTGGACCTGCAGATCCTGGGGATCGGCACGGACGGCCACATCGCGTTCAACGAGCCGGGGTCCTCGCTGGCGTCGCGCACGCGCATCAAGACGCTCACGGCGCAGACGCGCGTGGACAACGCGCGCTTCTTCGACGACGACGTGGAGCAGGTGCCCACCCACTGCCTCACCCAGGGGCTTGGCACGATCATGCAGGCGCGGCACCTGGTGCTGCTGGCCACCGGGCGGCAGAAGGCCGAGGCGGTGCACCAGCTGGTGGAGGGCCCGATCTCCGCGATGTGGCCCGGCACCGTGATGCAGCTGCACCCGCACGCCACGGTGCTGGTCGACGACGCGGCCGCCTCCCGGCTCCAGCTCGGCGACTACTACCGCCAGACGTTCGCCTCCAAGCCCGGCTGGCAGGGCCTGTGATCCGTGCCCGGATCCGCGGCACGGGGGCCGGCGAGGCGGGGGAGCGTCGGGGGGTCCGTCGTAGACTGCCCGGCATGAGCGATCCCCTCTCCACCCCGCCCGCCGACCCCTCGCAGGACACCGGGGCCGGCACCAGCGTGCTGGAGCGCCCCGACACCCGCGAGCAGGCCGCGGAGCCGGGCGACCACGAGCGTTTCGCGCACTACGTGCGCAAGGAGAAGATCATGGAGTCGGCCCTGTCGGGCAAGCCCGTGATCGCGCTCTGCGGCAAGGTGTGGGTGCCGGGCCGCGACCCGTCGAAGTTCCCGGTCTGCCCCGTCTGCAAGGAGATCTACGACGGCCTCCGCGACCCGCAGGACGGCGAGGGCGGCGAGGGCGACTCCGGCAAGTGAGCGCACAGCCGCTTCCCGAGCCCGAGTCCACCCCTGATCTGTTCGCCGCCGCTGCGGAACCGGTCAAGCCGCTGCCGCAGTCGCCGTCGTCGTCCGCGGCGTCGCACCTCAGCCCGGCGTTCCCGCGCCGCGCGCCTTGGGGCACGGCGTCCAACCTGCGTGCCTGGCAGGCCGAGGCGCTCGACCTGTACCGGCGCCGCGACCCGCGGGACTTCCTCGCGGTCGCGACGCCCGGCGCCGGCAAGACGACGTTCGCCCTCCGCGTGGCCACGGAGCTGCTCGAGGCGGGCATCGTGCGCCGCGTGACCGTCGTCGCGCCGACCGAGCACCTCAAGCACCAGTGGGCGGACGCCGCCGCGCGCGTCGGCATCAGGATCGACCCGTCGTTCAAGAACAGTCAGGGCCGGCACGGCTCGCACTACGACGGCGTCGCCCTGACGTACGCGCAGGTCGCGGCCAAGCCCGCGCTGCACCGCGCCCGGACCGAGGCGGCGCGCACGCTCGTCATCCTCGACGAGGTGCACCACGGCGGCGACGCCCTGAGCTGGGGCGAGGCCGTCCGCGAGGCGTTCGAGGACGCCACGCGCCGTCTGGCGCTGACCGGCACGCCGTTCCGCTCGGACACCGCGCCGATCCCGTTCGTCACGTACGAGGAGGACCGCGAGGGGATCCGCCGGTCCAAGGCCGACTACACGTACGGCTACGGCGACGCGCTGCGCGACCACGTCGTGCGGCCCGTGCTGTTCATGACGTACTCGGGCAACATGCGCTGGCGCACCAAGGCCGGCGACGAGGTCAGCGCCCGCCTCGGCGAGGCGATGACGAAGGACATGCACGCCCAGGCGTGGCGCACCGCGCTGGACCCGAACGGCGAGTGGATCCCGTCCGTGCTCGCCGGGGCCGACAAGCGGCTCACGGAGATGCGCCGCGCCGTCCCCGACGCCGGCGGCCTCGTCATCGCGACCGACCAGACGGACGCGCGCGCCTACGCGGGCCACCTGGCCCGGCTGACCGGTCAGAGCCCGACCGTCGTCCTGTCCGACGACGACGGCGCCAGCGCCCGCATCGACGAGTTCGCGCAGGGCGACTCGCGATGGATGGTCGCCGTGCGCATGGTGTCCGAGGGCGTGGACGTGCCGCGCCTCGCTGTCGGCGTGTACGCGACCAGCACCTCGACGCCCCTGTTCTTCGCGCAGGCGGTCGGCCGCTTCGTGCGCGCCCGCAAGCGCGGCGAGACGGCGTCCGTGTTCCTGCCGAGCGTGCCGCTGCTTCTGGAGCTGGCCAACGGCATGGAGCTCGAGCGCGACCACGCGCTCGACCGCCCCAAGACCGCCGAGGAGCAGGGGATCGAGTACGACCCCGAGGCGGCGCTCCTCGCGGCCGCGAACAAGGAGGAGAAGGCGTCGGGGGAGCTCCTCGGCTCCTTCGAGGCGCTCGAGGCGCAGGCGTCGTTCGACCGGGTCCTGTTCGACGGCGGCGAGTTCGGCACGGGCGCGGACGTCGGCTCCGCGGAGGAGCTCGACTTCCTCGGCCTGCCGGGCCTGCTCGAGGCCGACCAGGTCACCACGCTGCTGCGGCAGCGGCAGGCGCAGCAGGTGCGCGGGCGCGGCGGCGCGACGGCGTCGGAGGCCGCGCTCGAGCAGTCGGAGGCCGAGCACCGGCGGGCAGCCGACCTGCGCAAGGAGCTGTCCAAGCTGGTGTCCGCGTGGGCGCGCAAGAGCAGCACCCCGCACGGCTCCGTGCACAACGAGCTGCGCCGCCGGTGCGGCGGGCCCGAGGTCCCGCTGGCCACGGCCGACCAGCTCGCCGCGCGCGTCGAGATGGTGCGCGGCTGGTTCGTCGGGAAGAAGTAGGCCCGGGCGCCGGCGCGGCTCAGCGGAGGACGAGGTCCACGGTGGGGATGGCCGGGTCGCCGGCGGACAGCCGGCGGCCGCCGCGGGGCAGCTCCGCGCGCGCCTGGAGGTGGTGGCGGGCCGCGTTCTGCACGCCGTAGGCACCCACCCAGCGGGAGTCGACGGCGCCGTCCACGACGAGCGGCACGAGCAGGCTGCGCAGGTCGGGACGCTCGCCGTCGGCGGTCTCGCCGACCTGTCCGCCGTCCTCGGGGGACCAGGCCACGACGAGGTCGTCCGGGCCGGTGACGAGGACCTCCTCGACCGCGCGCCCGTCCGGCCCGTAGCGCCGCGCCGCCCCCTTGCGACCGCCCTGGCTCGTCTTGTGCGTGGACGCCTTCGCCACCGGCTGCAGCACGCCGGACGGGTCGGCGCGCGCGACGAGCTTGTAGACCATGCCGCAGGTGGGCGCGCCGGAGCCCGTGACGAGCGACGTCCCGACGCCGTACACGTCCACGGGCATCGCCGCGAGCCCGGCGATCGCGTGCTCGTCGAGGTCGGACGTCACGACGATCTTCGTGCCGGTGGCGCCCAGCTCGTCGAGCTGGCGGCGCACCTCGACGGCGAGGACGCCGAGGTCGCCCGAGTCGAGGCGGACCGCGCCGAGCGACGTCCCGCCCGCGGCGATCGCGTTCTCGACGCCGCGCCGGACGTCGTAGGTGTCGACCAGCAGGGTGGTGCCCGACCCGAGCGACGCGATCTGGGAGTCGAACGCCGAGCGCTCGTCGTCGTGCAGGAGCGTGAACGCGTGCGCAGCGGTGCCGATGGTGTCGAGGCCGTACCGCATGCCCGCCTCGAGGTTCGACGTGCCCGTGAAGCCGCCGACGACGGCGGCGCGGGCGGCCGCCACGGCCGCCTGCTCGTGCGCGCGGCGCGAGCCCATCTCCAGCACGGGGCGGTCCACGGCGGCGCTGGTCATCCGCGACGCGGCCGACGCGATGGCGGAGTCGTAGTTGAGGATCGACAGGATCAGCGTCTCGAGCAGCACGGCCTCGGCGAACGTGCCCTCGACCTGCAGCACCGGCGAGCCGGGGAAGAAGATCTCGCCCTCCGCGTAGCCCTGGACGCTGCCTGTGAAGCGGTAGCCGCGCAGGAAGTCGAGGGTCCGGTCGTCGACGACGCCGGCGCGTTCGAGGTAGGCGAGCTCGGCGTCACCGAAGCGGAAGTGCGCGAGCGCCTCGAGGATGCGCCCGGTGCCCGCGAGGACGCCGTACCGTCGCCCGGCCGGTAGCCGACGCGTGAACACCTCGAACACGCAGTGGCGGTGGGCGGTGCCGTCCGCGAGGGCCGCCTGCAGCATCGTCAGCTCGTACCGGTCGGTGAGGAGGGCGACCGACGGACGGACGGACGGGAGCGGGGCGGCCGGGACGGCCTGCAGCGACGGGGCGGCGCCGCCCCGGGGCTCGTCGATCATGGGGACACGGTAGGGCTCCTGCGCTGGTCCGGCAGGGCGAAGCCCGCCAGGCGGACGGTCGACGACCGGTGGACGGCTGTGCCTACGCTGGGCGGGTGAACGGGCAGACGACGACGGGCGCGAGGCTCGCGACAGCGGCCGCGGCGACCGAGGCGGCGGGGGACACCCAGGTCGACACCCGGGAGGACGCGGCGGCCGCCGTCGCGGACCCCTGGGTGACGATCGTGTGGAACGACCCGGTGAACCTCATGTCGTACGTGAGCTACGTCTTCGAGAGCTATTTCGGCTACCCGCCGGCGAAGGCGCAGAAGCTGATGCTGCAGGTGCACCACGACGGGCGCGCCGTGGTGTCGTCCGGGCCGCGCGAGCGCATGGAGGTGGACGTGCAGGCGATGCACGGGTTCGGGCTGTGGGCCACGCTGCGGCAGTCCGGTGCCTCGGACGGCGGCCCCGGCGGCGCCTCCGGCCACGACGGGGGTGCGGCATGACGCCGTTCCGGTCCGCGCCGGCGGGCTACGTCGCCCGGTGGGACGACGTCGAGCGCGAGGTGCTCGGGCGCGTCGCGCGGGACGTCGCGGAGCTGGTGCGCGCGGAGTCGGGCCTGGAGCCCGGGATCGAGGTCGGCGACGGCGTCGCGTTCACGGGCGTCGCGCGGGTGCCGCAGGACCCGGCGGTGCAGCGCCTGCTGCCCGACGCGCACGACGAGGACGCCGACGTCGCTTCCGAGTTCCGGCACCTGACGCAGACGGACCTCGCGGCCGGGAAGGTGGCCCGGCTCGTCGCGTTCGCCGACGCGCTCGACTCCCCGGACGAGCTGCCGGACGACCCGCGCGACGGGGCCGAGCTCGTCGTGCCGCGCGAGTCCGCGCAGGAGTTCGCGGGCGCGCTCACCGACGTGCGACTCGTGCTGGCGGAGCGACTGGGGCTGGTCGACGACGCGGACGTCGAGACGCTGCACGACGACGTCCTGGCCGGCATCGACGACGACGATGCCGACGAGGAGGCCGACGAGGAGGACGACGAGACCGACGACGCCCCGGACGAGTACGCCGGCTGGGAGCGGGTCGGGCTGTCGGGCCGCGAGCGGCGCTACTGGGGCGGGGTGTTCGTGGCTGCAGGGTTCGCGCAGGAGTCGCTGGTCGACGAGATGCTCGCGGAGCTGAGGGCAGGGCGCGCGGACGCCTGACAGCGTGGGTGGCGGGCGTATCGGCGCAGGCGGGAGCGTCGCTGTGGCGGGCGCCACGCCGTGTCGCCGCTCACTCCCCGGGGTCGTGACGGTCTGTCGCGACTAGGCTTCCTCGCGTGAACGACGCCCCCATCGGGATCTTCGACAGCGGCGTCGGCGGGCTGACCGTCGCGCGCTCCATCCTCGACCAGCTTCCCCACGAGCAGGTGCTCTATCTGGGGGACACGGCGAACAGCCCGTACGGGCCGAAGCCGCTCGCCGCCGTGCGCGCGATGGCGCTCGACGTGATGGACCGCCTGGTCGACGAGGGCGTGAAGATGCTGGTCATCGCCTGCAACTCCGCGACCGCGGTGGCGCTGCCCGACGCCCGCGAGCGGTACACCGTGCGGCGCGGCATCCCCGTCGTCGAGGTGATCCGGCCCGCGGCCCGGCGGGCGGTGCTCACGTCCAAGACCGGGCGCATCGGCGTCATCGGCACGAAGACCACCGTCGACTCCCGCGCGTACGACGACGCCTTCCACGTGACGCCGGGGCTGGAGATCACCACGCAGGCGTGCCCGGACTTCGTGCCGCTCGTCGAGCGCGGGCTGACGTCCGGCCCCGAGGTCCTGGAGGTCGCCCACCGCTACCTCGACCCGGTGAAGGCCGCGGGTGTCGACACGCTCGTCCTGGGGTGCACGCACTACCCGCTGCTGGCGGGCGCCGTCTCCTACGTGATGGGCGAGGACGTCACGCTCGTGTCCAGCGCCGAGGAGACGGCGAAGGACGTGTACCGCAACCTCGTGCAGCACGGCCTGGAGCGCTCGACGGACGCACCCCCGCCGGTGCACCGGTTCCTGGCCACCGGGGAGCCCGAGCCGTTCGAGCGGCTCGCGCGCCGGTTCCTGGGCCCGGAGGTGACCCTGGTGGAGGCCGCATGAGGCTCGTCACCGTGGGGGTCTCGGGGTCCTTCCCCGGGCCGGCGTCGCCCGCGTCCGCGTACCTGCTGCAGGCGCACGACGGCGAGCGCGACTGGAGCGTCGTGCTCGACCTCGGCAACGGGGCGCTCGGCGCCCTGCAGCGGCACGTCGACCCGCTCGACCTGGACGCCGTCGCGCTGTCCCACCTGCACCCCGACCACTGCGCGGACCTGTCCGGGCTGTACGTGTACCTGCGGTACCACCCGGAGCGGGGCGGCACCCGCACGGGCGTCGGGCGCCGGCTGCCGGTGCTCGGGCCGAGCACGACGGCGGACCGCGCGGCGGCGATGTACGGACTGACCGCGGGGGAGTCGATGGACGGCGAGTACGACGTCCGCGCCTGGCAGCCGGGGTCGCCGGTGCAGGTCGGCCCGTTCGAGCTGGAGCCGTTCGCGGTGTACCACCCGGTCGAGGCGTACGGCATCCGCGTGACGGGGCCGTCGTCGGTGCGCCCGGGGGAGCGGGCGACGCTCGTCTACTCCGGCGATACGGACGCGTGCGAGGGCCTCGTCGAGGGCGCCCGCGGGGCCGACCTGTTCCTGTGCGAGGCGGCCTTCCAGGAGGGGCGCGACGACGACGTCGAGCGCGGTATCCATCTCACCGGCCTGCGGGCGGGCGAGGCCGCCGCGGCCGCCCGGGTGCGGAGCCTGCTGCTCACCCACCTGCCGGTGTGGAACGCGCCGGACGTCGCGATCGCGGAGGCCCGGTCGGCCTACGACGGACCGGTCGCCGTGGCGACGGCCGGCGGGGTGCACGAGCTGTGAGCGGTAGCCTCGGCCCCGTGAACGCTGCCCCGGCCCCCGCCTCCCCGACGACCCCGACGGCACGGCCCGCCTGGCCCGCCGCCGTCTGCGACCTCGTGTGCGTGCTCGTGTTCACCGTGGTGGGCACGCTCAGCCACGACACCGCGGGCGTCGGGCACGTCGCGCTGGTCGGGCTGCCGTTCGTCGTCGGCCTCGCCGTCGGCTGGCTCGCGACGCGCGCCTGGCGCGCCCCCGCGCAGGTGTGGCCCACCGGCGTGGCCGTGTGGTTCGCCACCGTGGTGCTGGGCCTCGTGCTGCGGCCCGTGCTCGGCATCGGCGGCGTCGAGGTGTCCTTCGCGATCGTCACCGCCGTCTTCCTGGGCGTGACGATGCTGGGCTGGCGGGCGCTCGCGTCCCTCGCCGCCCGCCGCCGCACCTCCTGACGATCGCACCCGCAGCCGTCAGAGGGCGGCGGCGACCGCCGGGGCGAGGGCGCGGAACGCCTTGCCACGGTGGCTGATGGCGTTCTTCTCCGCCGGGGTGAGCTCGGACGACGTGCGCGCGCCGGGCGTGCCGTCGGCGGCCGGGGCCTGCTCGACCGGCACGTGGATCGGGTCGTAGCCGAAGCCGTTGCTCCCGCGCGGGGCGCGCACGAGGGTGCCGGGCATCTCGCCGAGGCACACCTCCTCGCGGCCGTCCGGGGTCACGAGCGCGGCCGCGCACACGAACGCCGCCGCGCGGTGCTCGTCGTGCACGTCGTCCAGCTGGGCGAGGAGGAGGCGGAGGTTCGCCTCGTCGTCGCCGTGCCTGCCCGACCAGCGGGCGGAGAAGATGCCGGGCGCACCGCCCATGACGTCGACGCTGAGGCCGGAGTCGTCCGCGACGGCGGGCAGGCCGGTCGCCGCGGCCAGCGCGCGGGCCTTGATCAGCGCGTTCTCGACGAACGACACGCCGTCCTCGACCGGCTCGGGGGCGCCGACGTCGGCCGCCGACACCACGGCCTCGTCCGGCAGGGCGTCCAGGCCGGGCTGGTCGCGCAGGATCGCGCGCAGCTCGGTGAGCTTGCCGCGGTTGTGCGTGGCCAGCACGAGGCGGGCGCCGGCGGGGACGGTCACGGTCGCGGGCGTCGCGTCGGGCACGGTCACAGCTCCTGCGCCAGCGCGGCGCGCTGGAGCTCGGTGAGCTCGGCGGTGCCGGCGACGGCGAGGTCGAGGAGGGCGTCGAGCTCGGCGCGGTCGAACGGCGCGTGCTCCGCGGTGCCCTGCACCTCGACGAACGTGCCCGAGCCCGTCGTCACGACGTTCATGTCCGTCTCGGCCCGCACGTCCTCGACGTAGGGCAGGTCGAGCATCGGGGTGCCGTCGATGATGCCGACGCTGACGGCCGCGACGGAGTCCGTGAGGACCTTCTTGCCGCCGGTCACGTGGCCGTGGCGGGTGCCCCACGCGACGGCGTCGGCGAGCGCGACGTACGCGCCCGTGATGGCCGCGGTGCGGGTGCCGCCGTCGGCCTGGAGGACGTCGCAGTCGAGGACGATCGTGTTCTCGCCGAGGGCGGCGACGTCGACGACGGCGCGCAGCGCACGGCCGATGAGGCGGGAGATCTCGTGCGTGCGGCCGCCGATCCTGCCCTTGACCGACTCGCGCTGGCTGCGCTCGTTCGTCGCGCGGGGGAGCATCGCGTACTCCGCGGTGACCCAGCCCTCGCCGGACCCCTTCTTCCAGCGCGGCACGCCCTCGGTGAACGAGGCCGTGCACAGCACGCGGGTGCTGCCGAACTCCACCAGCACGGAGCCCTCGGCGTTCTGGGTCCAGCCGCGCGTGATCGTCACCGGGCGGAGCTGAGAGGGCGTGCGGCCGTCGGCGCGGGGTGCACCGTCGGGCGTGGCGGCCTGGGAAGCGGGGGAAGTCATGCGGCCACCCTATGCGAGCCGCACGTAGGGTTGTCCGGTGCAGCTCACCGCCACGGACCTCGCGTTCGCCTACCCCGGCCGCCCGGTGCTCGACGGCGTGAGCCTGCGCGTCTCCGACGGCACCCGCCTCGGCGTGGTGGGGGAGAACGGGTCCGGCAAGTCGACCCTGCTGCACCTCCTGGTCGGCGACCTCACGCCGGGCCGCGGAGAGCTCCGGCGCAAGGGGAGCGTCGCGCTGGTGGAGCAGGAGCTCGCGACGACGTCGGGGGAGACGGTGGGCGACCTCGTGCGGCGCACGCTCGCCGACCTGCGTGCGCTCGCGGCCGAGATCGAGAAGGAGGCCGCGTCGTTCGACCACGAGACCGGGGACCTCCGCCGGCTGTCCGGGCTGCTGGCCCGTGCCGAGCACCTGGCCGCGTGGGACGCGGACCGGCGGGTCGACGTCGCGCTCACCCGCCTCGGCGCGGTGCGCGACCCCGACCGGCGCCTCGACACCCTGTCCGTGGGGCAGCGGTACCGGGTGCGCCTCGCGTGCCGGCTCGCGGAGCGCGCCGACCTGCTGCTCCTCGACGAGCCCACCAACCACCTCGACGACTCCGCGATCGAGTTCCTCACCGGCGAGCTGGTCGCCTGGCAGGGCGGGGTGGTGGTCGTGACGCACGACCGCGAGCTGCTCGACGACGTCGCGACCGCCATCCTCGACCTCGACCCGTCGATGGACGGCAAGCCCGTCCTGTACGGGCAGCCGGGCTACCTCGCGTACCGGTTCGCGAAGAACCAGGCCCTGCACCGGTGGCGGCAGCGCTACCGCGCGGAGCAGGAGCGCGCCCGTGTGCTCGCCGAGCGGCTGGACGCGTCGTACGAGGGGCTGTCCGACGAGTGGCGGCCGCCCAAGGGGTCGCAGAAGCACCGCCGCGCCACGCGGGCCCGCATCCACGTCAAGGCCGCCGACCGGCTGATCGAGAAGCTCGAGGCCGAGGCCGTCGAGGTCCCCGTGCCGCCCGCGCGCCTCACGTTCCCGGACCTGCCGTCGATGTCGCCGGGGTGGGACCCGGGCGATCCGCTGGTCGAGCTCCGCTCGCCCCGGGTGCTGGCCGACGACGGCGGCGTCCGCCTGGACCTGCCCGGCACCCGTGTCGCCGTGCCGCCGTCGGGCCGGCTGCTGGTCGTCGGGCCCAACGGCACGGGCAAGTCGACGCTGCTGACGGCGCTCGCGGGCCGGGTGGCGCTGGCCCGCGGCACCCGCTCGGTCACGCCCGGCGCCCGGCTGGGCGTCGTGGTCCAGGAGGCGGCGCCCGCGCGTCCCTCCGGCGCCACGCCGGGCGGGGACGCTCCGCAGACCGGCTTCGACGCCTACGCCGCCGAGGCGCTGGGGCTGCTGGAGCGCGGCGAGCTGGACCCGGAGCACGTCGTGCCGGTGGCGGCGCTGGGGCTGCTGAGCGAGGAGGACCTCGAGCGGCCGCTGGCGGAGCTGTCGGCCGGGCAGCGGCGCCGGTTCGAGCTCGCGCGGGCGCTGCTGCACGCGCCGCACCTGCTGCTGCTCGACGAGCCGACCAACCACCTGTCCGTGGACCTCGTGGACGAGCTGACCCGGGCCCTGGTCGCCACCCCCGCCGCCGTCGTCGTCGCCACCCACGACCGGCGCATGCGCGCGGACCTGGCGGACTGGCCCGTGCTGGACCTGGGGGCCTGACCCGGCCTCGCGTTGTCACGCATACACTGCCTCGTATCCGTGACAGCGACGAGGGGACGACGACGTGCCGTACACCGACGACCTGACCGACGACCGGCTTCGCGTCCTCGTGCACGGCGCGGGCGGGATCGGGCTCTACGCGGCCGCCCGCCTCGCCGCGGCCGGGCACGACGTGACGGTCAAGGGCCGCGCCACCACCGTCGCGGCGCTCCGGGACGCCGACCTGAGCGTGCTGCGCGACGGCGTCGCCACCGCCGTGCCCGGCGTCCGCGCGACCGACCGCGTCCCCGCGGGCGAGGAGTTCGACCTCGTCGTCGTCGCGACCAAGTCGTGGCAGGTGGCCGACGCCGCGCGCGAGATCGCGCCGGTGGTCGGCCCCGGCACCCGGGTGCTCACGACGCAGAACGGCGTCGACGCCCCCGACCGCCTGGCCGCGCACGTGCCGCCCGAGGCCGTGCTGGCCGGGACCGTCGTCGTCATCGCCCGGCGCGTGAGCCCCGGGCAGGTCGAGGTCGTGGGCGGCGAGGCGACGCTCACGGTCGGGCGCCCCGGCAGTGTCGCGCCCGACGACGCCGACCGGCGGGTCCTGGCCGCCCTCGAAGGGGCGGGGATCGGTGCGCGTTGGACCGACGACGTCGCCAGCGCGCTGTGGAAGAAGCTCGCGCTCGTCGCGTCCTACGGGGGCGTGGGCGCGCTGGCGGGTGCGACGGTCGGCGAGACGCGCACCACCCCCGAGACCCGGGACCTGGTCGAGAGCGCGATGCGGGAGGCGCTCGCCGTGGGCAACGCCGAGGGCGCCCGCCTCGACGACGCGGACCTCGCCGACATCCTGCGCACCTACGAGTCCGGCTTCGCGCCCGGCACCACCACGTCGCTGCAGCGCGACCTCGCGGCCGGGGTCCCGTCCGAGCTGGCCGACCAGAGCGGAGCCGTCGTCGCGCACGGGCTCGCGGCAGGCGTGGACGTGCCCGTGCACCGCGCGATCTACGCCTCCCAGCTCCCGCGCGAGAACGCCGCGCGGCGGGCGTCGTCGTGAGCCGCGGGCACGGTGTCCCCGCCCTCTCGCTCGCCTGCGTGGCCGGGCTGGTGAACGAGTGGGGCACCGAGCCGCGGCGCGTCTCCTCCCGGCCGTGGGCCGGGTATCCCGGCGCCGCCTCGGTGGAGCGGCGGTCGCTCGCGGAGGCGTGGGTCGCCGGCCCGGCGCCGGACGACGCGGCGGTCGTCGCGGCCGCGGACGCCGTCCACCCCGTGTTCGCCGCGACCCGTGCCGCCGAGCGCGCGCGGCGGCTGGACGCCCTGGTGGGGGCGCTCGGCGTCGTGCCGCGGATCGGGGCGGGCGACGGGGCGGAGGACCTCGCGCTGGGGTGGTCGGTGCCTCGGCGGGACGACCGCCTGACGGCGGCGCTGGCCGTCGCGCTGCTGCCCGCACCCGCAGGCCCGCACCCGGTCCGCGCGCCGCGGCTGGGCGTCTGCGGCGCCGGCGACTGCGCCGACGTGTTCGCCGACACCTCCCCGCGTCAGGACCGCGCGTACTGCTCGTCGCGCTGCCAGGCGCGCGAGCGGGCGCGCACCCGTCGCTCCGCGGAGCGTCGGGTGGTCGCCGGCCCGGCTCGTCGCGTCCGGTAGCGCACGAGAACACGACCATGTCGGTCGCCTGCCGCCCGCGGGCCGACTGCGCGATGTGCTGCACAGCAGGGCGTCGAGGTGCGCGACGCGACCAGCGCGATGACGAGCTCCATGAGCACTTCATCGAGCGGGGGGACGGCGACGAGCAGGTGCGTGGGGCCCGCCGCCCGCCGGCTCACGACAGGCGACCCACCCAGGCCATCGCCTGCTTCACGATCGTGCCCTGCCCGTGGATCATCTCCGCCTGCACGGTGTCGCTGCACGCCTCCTCGGGGGTGAGCCACGCGAGGTCGAGCGCGTCCTGCTGCGGGCGGCAGTCGCCGGTCACCGGCACGACGTACGCCAGGGAGACGGCGTGCTGGCGGGGGTCGTGGTACGGCGTGATGCCGGGCGTGGGGAAGTACTCCGCCACCGTGAACGGCTGCGGCGACGCCGGGACCTGCGGCAGCGCGACCGGTCCGAGGTCCTTCTCGATGTGCCGCAGCAGGGCGTCGCGCACCCGCTCGTGGTACAGCACGCGTCCGGAGACGAGCGCGCGCGTCATGGTGCCGAGCGGGGTGACGCGCAGCAGCAGGCCGACGGCGACCACGTCGCCCGAGTCGTCCACGCGCACGGGCACGGCGTCGACGTAGACCAGCGGGAGCTGCGCCCGCACGGCGGCGAGGTCCTCCGGCGTGAGCCAGCCCGCGGGCTGCGACTCGTCGGGATAGAACTCGTCGTCGGGGGGAAACTCGGCCGTGTCCGTCACACGTCGTTTCTACCAGCCCGGACGGCGCGCCAGCGCGCGGGCAGGCCGCGACGGGAATACTGGGGGCGGCGCCGGTGCTGTGCCGAGGAGACCCCCATCGGAAGGACACCCATGGCCACCGTCGAGCTCACCGACGACACGTTCGAGAAGACCGTCACCGACAACGACATCGTGCTGGTCGACTTCTGGGCCGAGTGGTGCGGCCCGTGCAAGCAGTTCGGTCCCGTCTTCGAGGCCTCGTCCGAGGAGAACACGGACGTGGTGCACGCGAAGCTCGACACCGAGGCGCACCAGCGCATCGCCGCCGCCGCGGGCGTGAGCGCCATCCCGACGCTCATGGCGTTCCGCGAGGGCGTGCTCGTCTTCAACCAGGCCGGCGCGCTGCCCGCGCCCGCGCTCAAGCAGGTCGTGGACGCCGTCAAGGGCCTCGACATGGACGAGGTCCGCGCCCAGATCGCCGCCGCGAACAACGGTTCGCCGCAGGCCTGATTCGCCGCACCGCCAGCACGCGCACGACGGCCGCCCCGGGAGCTCCCGGGG
>NZ_JBHXAW010000093.1:0-14597 GCF_042726645.1 Isoptericola sp. NPDC060257 | reverse complement strand
GCCGTCGCAGTTCCCGGGAACGCGGGCTCCGTGGCGATCGTTGGACCGTCATGGGATTCCTCGACCGACTCCTCGGCAGAACTCACGACGAGCGCTCGTACCACGGCGTTCCCGGCCGGCCCGACGACGCCCGGCCGCGCACCGGCGAGTCGCCGGGGAAGCACGGCTACGCGCCGTACCCCGGCCAGCAGCCCGCCGGGCGGCCCGGTGCCGGCGTCCCCGCCGCCCCACGCGACCCCGACGAGGTGGCCGTCGAGCGCTACCGCTACCTGCTGCGCACCGCGCCGCCGGACGCGGTCGAGCAGGCGCACGCCGAGGCCTTCGCCCGCCTGACGCCCGAGCAGCGTCGTCGTGTGCTCGACGAGCTCGGCTCCGGCCTCCCGCCGGCCGAGCGCGCGACCTCGGACGACCCGCAGTCCCTCGCCCGCATGGCCACGCGCGCCGAGATGCGGAACCCCGGCACGCTGGAGCAGTCGTTCCGCGGCCAGGGCGGCTACGGCGCACGCGGTCCGGGCTTCGGGTCGATGGTCGGCTCCAGCCTGCTCGGCACCGTCGCGGGCGTCGTCATCGGCTCGGCCGTCGCGAACGCGCTCTTCGGCCCGGCCTTCGGCGATCCCTCGCAGGACTTCGCCGGTGACGCAGGCTCCGACGCCGGGGCCGAGGGTGGCGACGCCGGGGGTGACGCGGGCGCGGACGCCGGCGGCGACGGCGGCGACGGCGGGTACACCGAGGCCGCCGGCGACCCCGGGTACGGTGGCGACGCGGGTGGGTTCGGCGACTTCGGGGGCGACTTCGGGGGCGGCGACTTCGGCGGCTTCTAGACCGCCCGCTCGCACAGCCCGAGGAAGGCGCCGAGGCGGCCGAGTCCCTCGGGGGTGTGCGGCAGGTAGTCGGTGAGCTCGGGCGACCTCACGACGATCGCGCACCACTGCCCGCGCGAGACGGCGACGTTGACCCGGCGCCGGGACAGCAGGAACCCGGTGCCGCGGGGCACGTCGTGGGGCGACGACGCGGCGAGCGTGACGATCGCGACCGGCGCCTCGGCGCCCTGGAACCGGTCGACCGTGCCCACCCGCACGCCCCCGAGCCCGGCGTCGTCGAGCGCGCTCCGCACCGCCCACACCTGGGCGTTGTAGGCGGCGAGCACGACGACGTCGCGCGGCTCCAGCGGGCGCGCGGGCCGCCCGTCGCCCGGGGTCCACGCCCGCCCGACGACGGCGGACGCCTGCCGCACGACCTCCTGCGCCTCCTCGGGCGACGCGACGCCGCGGCCCTCGTGCCGCACGGGCACGTGGTGCACGCCAGGGGCCACGCCGTCGAGCCGCCGGGCGGCCGCGGTCTCGTGGGCCTGCAGCCGACCCTCGTACGCCAGCTGGGACACGGCCTCGCAGAGCGCGGGGTGCATCCGCCACGACCGCGAGAGGAAGTACCCGAGCCCTGGCGGCAGCACGTCGCGGCCGTCGACGAGCCAGCCGAGGGCGGACCGGTCGACGGGCTCGGGATGGCGCCCGCGGCTGACCTGCGGCAGCTGCTGCGGGTCGCCCAGGAGCAGCAGACGTCGCGCGGACCGGGAGACCGCGATCGTGGACGCGAGCGAGAACTGTCCCGCCTCGTCCACGACCAGCAGGTCGAGGTCGTCGTCCGGCCAGCGGCCGGGGTGGGCGAAGTCCCAGGCTGTGCCACCGACGACGCCGGGGCCGCGGCGGGAGAACTCGGCAAGGTCGTCCCCCGACAGCTCCACGCAGACGGCGGTGGGCGACGCGGCATGCCCCGAGCCGTCCGCCTGCCGCTTCTTGGCCACCCGGTCGGCGGGCACGCCCGCCTTCTCCACCACGGCGCGCAGCATGTTCTCCACGGCCGCGTGCGACTGCGCGACCACCCCGACGCGCCAGCCCTCGGCGACCAGCGCGGCGATCACGTGCGAGCCGACGTGCGTCTTGCCGGTGCCGGGCGGGCCCTGCACCGCGAGGTACGAGCGGTCGAGCTCTCGTGTCGCGGCCAGCACGGCGGCCGTGAAGTCACCGTCGACGACGTCGGGCAGGGGCCCGCCGCCGGCCAGGCGCGGGGGGCGGCGGCGCAGCAGGTCCGCGGCCGGGCCGTCGGGCAGCGCACGGTCGGCGTCCCAGGCCGCCAGTGCGCGCCCCGCCACCTCCTCGAGCGCCTGCTCCTGCGGGTCGGCGCGCGGGCCGCTCGACGGGGTGAGCGCCATCGGCAGCGCGTCGAAGGTCTCCGCCCCGACGCGCACCTGCTCGCGGAGCAGCAGCACGTCCCGCTCCCCCGCGTCCGTCCGGCGGCGCACCGCGTCGACGATCGTCGCGCCGCCGTGAAAGCCGCGCACCGCGTTCGCCGGCACCGTCACGGCGTCGGGCGCCGGGTCGTCGTAGAGCACGAACGGCACGGCGCCCACGCCGAGCTCCGAGCCCTCCGACAGGCGGCCGACCAGCTCCAGGACCCGCGCCGGCGCGCGCCGCCCGTCCTCGACGAGCCAGTCCTGGACCACCGCCGCGCGTTCCACGTGAAACGTGTTCCGGCGGCCCTGCCACTCGTCGGGCGGCAGCTCCAGCCGCGAGTAGTGCTCGTGCCAGAACGGCTTGCTCTCCCGGCGCCAGTAGCCCAGCGACGCGCCGACCATCGCGAGTGCCTGCGCCTCGTCGTCGCGGACGCCGCGGTCCTCGCCGGCCCGGTCGCGCACCGCGGCCTCCAGGGCCAGCCGCCGCTCGCGGGCCTCGCGCGTCGCCGTCTGCCGGGGCGTCTCCTCGGCCGGCACGCCGCCGGCCTCCTCGGCGCGGTCGGCGACGACGCCGGGCGCCGCCGTCACCGGGACGCCCTCGCGCGCGTCGACGACGTCGGCGGCGGAGCGCAGCCAGTCGAAGAGGCGCAGCGTGGAGACGCAGTCGTACCGGTTGTAGTCGGCGATGTCGCGCAGCAGGGCGCCGGCCTCGTCGTGCCGGCCGGCGTCGCGCAGGGCCGTGTACTCGGCGTACGCGACGATGGACGCGGCCGCGGTGGTGACGTCGCCCGACCGCAGGTCGTCGCCCATGTACAGCGGCTCGAGCTTCTTGATCGACTTGGAGCGGTCGGAGATCCGCAGCGACGACCGCACGACGGCGTAGAGGTCCACCAGCACGCCGTCGCGCAGCAGCTGGTCCACCTCTTCCTCGTAGACGCCGTGCCGGGCGGCGATGGACAGCAGGTGCACCCGCTCGTACGACGCGTAGTGGTACACGTGCAGGTCCGGGTACCGCCGCCGGCGCTCGGTGAGGTAGTCCACGAAGTCGACGAGCGCCTGCCGCTCCTGGGCGAGGTCGTGGGCCCAGAACGCGCGGAACGGCGGCGCCTCCCCCTCGACGGCGGGGCGCTCCACCAGCCCGAACAGGTAGTCGAGGCCGGTCTGCTGCCCCCACTGCTCGCCCTGCGGGTCGGACCACAGCGGGTCGCCCTCGAAGTCGAAGAAGACGTCGCCCGGGCTGGGCGGCGGGAGCCGGCGCACGGCGGACGTGTCCGGGAGCTGCCACCGGATGACGGCCGGCTCGCCGTGGTCGTCGTACGACACCTCGCCGTCCCACTCGCCCGTGCCGAGCTGCAGCCGCGCCTGGTCGCGCACGCGCTCGAAGCTACGGGCCGGCATGCCCGCGGGCGGCTCCTCGGCCTTCGCGAGCTCGTCGATGGTCGTGATGCCGCCCGCGACGAGGCGCGCGCGCTGCTGCTCGTAGACGCCGCCCACCAGCAGGACGTCGCGGTGCTCCGCCGCCTGCTCGGCGCAGGCGGGGCACCGGCCGCAGGCGGTGAACCGCTCGTCGCCCCACGCGAGCGGCCCGTCGTCGGCGCGGTGCGCGGCGACGACCTCCCGCAGCCTTGCGCGCCGCTGCTGGAGGACGGGCAGCAGCTCGGCGAGCCGGTGGGAGCTGGTGACGCGGGTGCCGAGCACCAGGTGCACGGTGTCGGTCGGGTCGACGTGCGCGGCGGCGAGCTGGTCGGCGTACGCCGCGAGCTGCAGGAGCGCGGTCACCTTGGCCCGCCGCGCCAGCCTGGTCTCGAGGACGGCGTAGCGCGGCAGGACGCCGGCGGCGTGCTCCCCCGGGCGCCCCGGGCCGACGTCGGGGTCGCCCAGCGGGTCGCGCACGAGGAAGTCGGCCCGGCCGTGGAACTCGCCGTCGAAGAACGAGGCCTGCGCGACGACGTCCGCCCCCGACTCGATCGCCGTGAGGGTCGCGCCGTGCGCCGCCTCCAGCCCGTCCCGCGTGAGCCGCGCCGGCGCCCCGACCTCGACGACGCCGCCGGGACCGCCGTCCGACCGCCCGAAGCGGGCCACGTACTCGTCCAGGACGCGGCGCTCGTGCGCGTCGCCCAGCGCGGCCGTCCGCTCGAGCATCACGTCGGCCTCGCGCTCGCGCCGCGGCACCCTGCCGAGCAGCTCGTCGAGGCGGCGCAGCAGCCGGAACTCGCACTCGGCGGCCACGACCAGGTCGCTCGCGGAGTGCACGACGACGGGTTCGCCGGTGCCGTCGGTGCTGCGGTCCGCGTCCAGGAGGAACATGCCCCCGGTCTACCAGCGGCGACCGACACGCCTCACCGATCGCTGTGGGCACTCGCCCTCGGCCTTGCATGCAAGTTGGATGCAAGCGTAGGTTGCCCCGGGTGACCGTCCTCTCGACACCCCCGCCCACCCCGCCGACCCCGTCGCTCAGCGCCGCCGAGCGCGCGTACCAGCACACCAAGGCGAAGATCCTCTCGGGCGAGGCGGCCGGCGGCGTGCTGCTGTCCGAGGGCGACGTCGCGGCGGAGCTCGGCATCAGCCGCACCCCCGTGCACGAGGCGTTCCTGCGACTCGACGCCGAACGGCTGCTCGCGGTCGCGCCGCGGCGCGGGGCCGCCGTCGTCCCGATGGCCCCCGACGAGGCGCGCGACGTGCTCGAGATGCGCGAGGCCGTCGAGCGCTCCACCGCCCGCCGCGCGCTCGCGCACGGGCGTCCCGCGGCCGCCGTCGTCGACGAGCTGCGCGCGCACCTGGACACGCAGCGGCGGGCGGCCGCCGCGGACGACGTCGAGGCGTTCGTCGTCGCCGACTCGGCGTTCCACGGGGTGCTCGTGCGGGCGTCGCGCAACCAGACCGCGATCCAGTTCATGGGGCTGCTGCGCGACCGGCAGCTCCGGCTCATGTTCCAGCACCTGCAGGTCGGGGCCGACGAGGTCTCCGCCGCGCTCGCCGAGCACGAGACCATGCTCGCCGCCGTCGAGCAGGGCGACGCCGACGCGTACTGCGACCTGCTGCACGACCACGTCCGGCGGCACCGGGGCATCCTGTGAGGCGGCCCTGGCTCGGCGCGTTCGCCGCGCTGTTCGTGTCGTCGTGGGCGGGCAACCAGTTCACCCCCGTGCTGCTCATGTACGAGGAGGTGCAGGGCTACGGCGACGCCACCGTCAACGCGTTCCTCGGCGTGTACGTGCTCGGCCTCGCGCCCGCGCTGCTCGTCGCCGGGACGCTGTCCGACCGGTACGGCCGCCGCCCCGTGATGCTCGCGGGCACGGCGATCGGCATGGCCGCCAGCGCGGTGCTGGCGTTCGGCGCGCTCGGCCCCGTCCCGATCTACGTCGGCCGCCTGCTCGCCGGGATCACGGTCGGGACGGCGACGTCGGTCGGCACGAGCTGGATCAAGGAGCTCTCGCAGGTCCCGTACGACCGGACCGCGGACGCCGGCTCGGGCGCGCGCCGCGCGTCCCTCGCGTTCACCCTCGGGTCGGGCGTGGGCGCGCTCGTCGCGGGTGCGCTGGCGCAGTGGGGGCCGTGGCCCGAGGTGCTGCCGTTCGTGGTGCACCTGGTCGTCACGGCGCCGTTCCTCCTGGTCGTGCTCCGCACGCCGGAGTCGAACGCGTTCGGCGGCGAGGCCGGGCCGTGGTGGCGCGGCCTGCGGGTGCCCCCGGCGGGGCACCGCCGGTTCACGCGGGTGGTCGCGGTCGTCGCGCCGTGGATCTTCGTCGTCGCGGCGCTCACCTACGGGTACGCGCCCGTCCTGCTGCGCGACCAGACGCAGGGCTTCGGCGTGGCGTACGCCACGTTGCTCACCGTGGTCGCGCTCGGCGTGGCCGCCGTCGTGCAGCCCGCCGCCAAGCGGCTCGACGCCGTCGACTCGGCCCGCGGGCTGGCGGTCGCGGCCGGGGCGCTGACGGTCGCGGTGGCATGCGTCGGGCTCGTCGTCGCGTCGGGCTCCCCGTGGTGGGGCGTGGGCGCGGCCGTCGTCGGCGGCGCGGGCATGGGGATCGGCCTGTCGTCAGGGCTCCTGGAGGTGCAGCGCATCGCCGGGCCGCGCCACCTCGCCGGCCTCACGGGCGTCTTCTACGCCGTCGCGTACGCCGGCTTCCTCACGCCGGCCGTCATGGCCGCCGTCACGCCGCCGTTCACGACGACGCAGCTCTTCGTCGTCCTCGTGGCGCTCGGCGCGGTGTCCACGGGCGTCGTGGTCGCGCACTACCGCAAGCACCTCCCGGAGGTCTGACCGGGGCGTCCGCGCCGGTCCACGGAGCGGGCACGCACGGCGGGCACATGGACCGACGAGGGCGGTTTCCGCCATAGTGGGTGCCGCTCGACGACGGAGGAGTGTCATGGCTGTGCGATTCAACCCGCCCCCGGGGTGGCAGGTACCCCCGGGGTTCCGGCCCGACACGGGGTGGGTCCCCGACCCCGCGTGGCCGCCCGCACCCCAGGGCTGGGAGTACTGGGTGGACGACGCCGCACGCCCGGCCCGGCCCGAGACCCCCGCCGAGGCGACCACGGTCATGGCGCCCGTGCGCGCCGCCGTCGCGTACGCGCCCGCCGCCCCGACCACCGTCGCGGCCATGCCCCCGCTGCCCCCGCTGCCCCCGCTGCCTCCCCAGCCGCCGCTGCCGCCGTCGTCCCCGGCCACGTACGGCGCCCCCGTCGCGACCGTCTCCGCCCCACCTCCCCCGCCGCCCGCGGCGATCCCGGCCACCGCTCCCCCGTACGGCCACCCCGCCGCCGAGGACGACCGCGGAGCGGTCGCGACCGTGTCCGCCGCGCTCCGCACCGTCGGCGACCGGATCCGCACCAGCAGCGGCCGGCGCGCCGAGCGCCGGGCCGCCGACCGGGCCGCCGAGGAGGCCGAGGCCTCGTCCGGTCGCACGCGCTCCGGGTCCCGCGGGCGCGGCAAGCGCGGCGGCCCGCTGATCGCCGGCGTCGCCGTCGCCTGCCTGGCGCTCGGCTGCATCCTCGGCGTCTCCATCTCGATGGTGCGCAGCTCCGACGCCGCGCAGGCCCTCGTGGACGCCGACCGCATGGAGGCCGCGGCCGAGCAGGCCCAGGCCGAGGTGGACCAGCAGCGGAAGGACCTCAGCACCCAGAAGGACGACCTTCAGAAGCGCGAACAGGCGCTGAAGGAGCGCGAGCAGGCCGCCGAGGCCAAGGAGACCGAGCTCGCGAGCCAGAAGAAGGCCTTCGAGGACCAGCAGGCGCAGGAGCAGCAGCAGGTCGAGCAGCAGCAACAGCAGCAGGACTCCGCCTGGTTCTACTGGGACTGCAACGCCGCCCGTCAGGCCGGCGCCGCGCCCATCCAGAACGGCCAGCCCGCCTACCGCGGTGCGCTCGACCCCAACGGCAACGGCATCGCCTGCGAGGACGGCGAATAGCCGCCGGGCCTCACCGGTCGACCGCGACCTCCGCGGTGGCACCGTCGGAGAAGGTGAGCTCCGCGGTGGTGCGCAGCGATGCCTCGCCCGGTGCCCAGACCGCCCACCAGCCGTCCTGGACGGTGGCCTCGACGCGCTCGCCCGAGGTGGTGGTGAGCGCGAAGGACACGACGTCCGCCCCCGCACGCCCGTAGGCGGAGGTGAGCGCGCCGTCGCCGGTGTCCCCCTCGGACCAGGACGCGGTACCGGCCTGGGCGGTCGTGACGTCGCGCGGCCCGGGCTCGGCGGGCTCGGACCCCAGCACCGCGTCGCCCGCGACGACGTCGGTCGCGCCGGAGGCCTGCGTCGTGACCAGGCACTCGCCGGTGGCGCCGTCGCCCGTGAGCAGCACGTACGTGTAGTCGCCGCGCTGCTCGGCCAGGACCGGGCTGATCGGCACGTCCTCGACCTGCGGGCCGTCGTCACCCTCGGCGATCCGGTGCGCCACCGTGCCGCACGCCTGGGCGTCGGCCCCGACCTCGCCCGGCGGCACGGCGGTGGGGACGGCCGTCCACGACGCGTACGCGGCCTGCGACCCGGGCCACCACACCGTGGCGACGCCGGCCACCGCCACCACGGCGGCGGCCGCCGCGCCCGCCAGGACGGCAGGGCGCGCGCGACGGCGGATCGGGGTGGCCCGCCGCGCGGTGCCGAGGATCGCCTGGAGCGCCTCGTCGTCGGGGCGCCCCGGCGCGCGGAGGTGGCGCGCGGGGTCGAGGTCGGCGAGCTCCGCCATCATGGGGGACTTCATCGCGACTCCTGGAGGTTGCGCAGCACGTCGGCGGTGTCGGACTTCAGGCCCGAGTAGGCGAGCAGCCGCTTCCGGGCCCGCGTCAGGCGGACGGAGAACGTGGACGGCCGGACGCCGAGGACCTTGGCGCCCTCGACCGCGGTGAGCCCGTCCCACGCGACCAGGGCGATGACCTCCCGGTCCGCGTCGGAGAGCATCTCCCACGCCCGGCGCAGGTCGGTCCGGTCGGCGGCGAGGTCGTCGGTACCCTCCGTGCCCGCCTCCGGCTCCCGCTCGAGCCGCACGCCCAGGGCGCGCCAGCGGCCGTGGGTGCGCAGGTGGGTCGCGAGCACGTTGCGGGCGACGCCCAGCAGCCACGGCTTCGGGTCGGCGGGCACGTCGCCGAGACGGCGCCAGGCGACCAGGAACGTCTCCGACACGACGTCGTCCACCAGCCCCGCCTCCACCCGACGCGCCACGAATCGTGTGACCACCTCGTGCTGCTCCACCCACATCTGCGTCAGCAGCTCACGGGCGCGGGCGTCGTCCACGATGAAACCTTTCCGTCCTACCAGTGGAGTTGCCGCCAACCCCCCGAGTGCTACACCGTAGTCACCGCGGCAGTCGACGACGACGCCGCGATCGCGCGCCGGAGGCCGACCGAGGAGCGACATGAGCCGAGGCAGGACCGTCAGGAAGAACATCGCCGCAGGCCTGGGCGCCGCCGTCCTCGCGCTGGGGGTGGCGCTCACGGCGGTGGCCCCGTCGCAGGCGGCGACCACGGAGGAGAACCTGCCCGGCGTGCCCGCACCCGGCAGCCCCGCGAGCGAGTGGGAGACGTGGGCCGCGCAGGAGCGCGCCGACGCCGAGGCCACCGACTGGAAGGCCGACTCCGAGGCTCGCGGGTGCACCCTCGAGGACGTCACGATCTCCGACGAGGTCGACCGCGACTACAACCTCGCGATGGGCGCGCCCGCCGACCTGGCGACGCACCGCGTCGACCTGCTCGAGGACTGCGGTGACGCCGCGACCGCCGTCGCCGACGGCGCGGCCACGGCCACCCGCTCCTCGACGTCCGGGGCGAGCACCCTGGCGCTGCCGTCCGGCAACCGCTGCGCGTCCACCTCCGGCCCGGGCACGATGTGCCTGTCGAAGAGCAGCGGCCGCATCTACGCGTCGTGGCAGTACCGCGGGTCGGGCTCGGTGAGCGGGTTCATGCGGATCTACCGCGTCTCGTCGAGCGTCAGCGGGTGCCCCACCGGCACCACCTGGCTGACCGGCGCCAGCAGCACGTGGAGCAACGGCGACACCCGCACGATCTCCAAGACGCGCACGTCGGCGGGCGGCTACTCCGCGCACATCTGGAAGAAGGTCACCATCGGCCACAGCGACTGGGGCGGCGTCTGCTCCGTGCTCTGACCGACCGGCCGACGACGGAGGGTGCTCGATGACGAGCGACCGGCTGGGCGTGGCGGTCTTCGTCGTGTGGACGGTGGTGCTGGTCGCCGTCCCCGTCGTGACGATCGTCCTCGCCCTCCGCCGACGGCGCCACGTCGGCGCCGGGCTCGTCGCCGTCACGGTGCTGGCGTTCGCCGTCCTGGGCGCGGGCTGGTGGCTGGTGCTGTCCCCCGTCGTCGTCGACGGGACCACGTGCATGTCGGGGTCCGCGGCGGCGGGCCTCCTCGACGACAGCCTCGACATGACGGAGTGGGCGATCACCCCGGCGGAGCGGCAGGCGTGCCGCGACCTCGCCCGCCAGATTGTCGGCGGGTGGGCCGCGGCGGCGGTCGCCGTCCTGGCGGTCTGGCTCGTCGCCGTCGCGCGGGCGCCGCGCGGGGCGCCGACGGCGTCGTCCGCCCGGTGAGCCCGCCGACGGCGCGCGCCGGGCCCGACGGGCTCGACGGGCTCGACCGGCGGGCCGTCAGAGCACGTGGGCCAGGAAGTCCCGCAGCCGCGGCTCGGAGGGATTGTCCAGCACGTCGGCGGGCGCGCCCTCCTCGACGATGACGCCGTCGTCCATGAAGACGACGTGGTCGGCGACCTCGCGGGCGAAGCCGATCTCGTGCGTCACGACGATCATCGTCATGCCGGAGCGGGCCAGGTCCTGCATGACGGCGAGCACCTCGCCCACGAGCTCGGGGTCGAGCGCGGAGGTGGGCTCGTCGAACAGCATGAGCTCCGGGTCCATGGCGAGCGCCCGCGCGATGGCCACGCGCTGCTGCTGGCCGCCGGACAGCTGCGCCGGGTAGAACTCCGCCCGCTCGGCGAGACCCACCCGGTCCAGCAGCTCCAGGCCGCTGCGGCGGGCCTCCGCCTTGGACAGCCCGCGCACCTGCACGGGCGCCTCCATGACGTTCTCCAGCGCCGTCTTGTGCGGGAACAGGTGGAAGCGCTGGAAGACCATCCCGATGCGGGAGCGCTGCTTCGCGATCACCTTGGGGTGCAGGCGGTGCAGCACGCCCCTGTCGTCCCGGCGGTAGCCCATGAGGTCGCCGCCCACGTGGATGGACCCGGCGGTGATCTCCTCGAGCTCGTTCACGCAGCGCAGCAGCGTGGACTTGCCGGAGCCGGACGGCCCCAGCACCACGGTCACGGAGCCGCGCGGGACGTCGAGGGAGACGCCCTTGAGCACGTGCACGGCGTCGTGGCCGCGACCGAACACCTTGTGCACGTCGCGGACCTCGACCATGGTCTCGACGGTCCCCGTGGCCTCGGCCGACGCGGTCATGGGGTCACCTCCAGGAAGGGGTCGTCCTTGGTGGTGCCGGACGCGCCGATGAGGTCCTGCTTGCGGGGCTTGCGACCGGCCCGGGGGCCACGACCGCCGTGCCCACCGCGACCGGTGCGGCCGCCGTCGAACCCGCGGCCGTAGTACCGCTCCAGGTAGTGCTGGCCGATCATCAGCACCGACGTGATGAGCAGGTACCAGAGCGCGGCCACGATGAGCAGCGGGATGGGCTGGAAGATGCGGCTGCCGATCTGGTTGGTGGCGTACGTGAGCTCGAGCGTGAACGGGATCGCCAGCACCAGCGACGTCGTCTTGAGCATGGAGATGGTCTCGTTGCCCGTGGGCGGCACGATGACGCGCATCGCCTGCGGCAGCACGATGCGGCGCAGGATCTTGGCATCCTTCATGCCGAGCGCCTTCGCGGCCTCGGTCTGGCCGGGGTCCACCGAGGACAGGCCGGCGCGGACGATCTCCGCCAGGTACGCGGACTCGTTGAACGCCAGGCCGATCAGCGCCGCCCAGAACGCCGTGATGACGTCCTGGGTGGTGAAGGTCCAGAACTCCGGCCCGAACGGGATGCCGAGGGACAGCCGCGGGTACAGCACGGACAGCAGGCCCCAGAACACGAGCTGCGTGTAGATCGGGGTGCCGCGGAAGAACCAGATCCAGAACCACGACACCGACCGCATCACGGGGTTGTCGCTGCGCCGCATCACCGCCAGCAGCACGGCCAGCACGATGGCGATCGCCATCGAGCCGAACGTGAGGACGAGCGTCCAGCCCACGCCCCGCACGACGACGACGTCGCGCAGGTAGAGCCAGACGGTGTCCCACCGGAAGTTGGGGTTGGTGACGAGCGCGTTGACCGCCATCGCCACGAGGACGAGGACCACCACGGCCGACACCCACCGCCCCGGCCGGGGCACCGGCCGGGCGTGCAGGGGCTCCGGCAGCTCGCCGGACGGTCGGTCTTCCATGCGGGTCAGCCTGCCGGGTTCAGCTCGGCCGTGTCGAGCACGGCCGCGCCGGAGCCCCAGGTGTCGGCGACCTGGGCGAGCACGCCGTCGTCCATGAGCTTCTGCAGCCCGGCCTGCACGGCCTTCGCGAGGTCCTCGTCGTCCTTGGCGACGACGACGCCGTACGGCGCGGCGTCGGTGATCTCGCCGAGCGACTCGACGGAGCCGCCGGTCTGCTCGACGGCGTAGGCGATGATCGGCGAGTCCGCGTACATCGCCTGCAGCTTGCCGCCCGCGAGGTTGGTCGTGACGTCGGACTGCGAGTCGTAGGGCAGCACGTCGACGGCGTCCTTGCCCTCGTCGGTGCAGGTCTTGCTCAGCTCGGCCAGCTCGTCCTGCTGGATGGTGCCGGTCTGCACGCCGACGCTCACGCCGCACAGGTCGTCGGGCGAGACGCCCTCCGGGTTGCCCTTCGCCACGGCGTACTGCGAGCCGGCGGTGAAGTAGCTGACCATGTTGACCGTCTCGAGGCGCTCCGGCGTGACCGAGAACGCCGACATGCCGGCCTCGTACTTGCTGCCGATGGCGGGGATGATCGAGTCGAAGCCCGCGTTCTCGACCTTCAGCTCCAGGCCCATCGTCTTGGCGAGCGCGGTCGCGATGTCGATGTCGATGCCCACCGGCGTCGTGCCGTCCGCGTCCAGGAACTCCACGGGCGCGTACTGGAGGTTGGAGCCCAGGGTGAGCGTGCCGTCCTCGGCGACGGCGTCCGGGACGAGCGCGGCGACGGCATCGTCCTTCTGGATCGCGTCGAGGTCGACGGCGGCGGAGGTGCTGTCCTCGGACGCGCCCGGCGTCTGGCCGAGGTCCTGCGAGGCCGTGGTGCAGCCGGTGAGGGCGAGGGCGGCGACGGCCGAGGTGACGACGGTCGCCGCGAGGGTGTGGCGGGTGCGCATGGTGGGCTCCGAGGATCGTGCGAGGGGTCGATGCATGAGTATGCAGCCCAAGGAATTATTCTCCAAACCGCCTGGTGACGCAGCTCGACGTAGCGGTCCGTCGTCGTCCCGCCCGCAGACGACGACCGAGCGCTCCGTCGAGGGGGATACGGTCGCCCGGTGACCCCTGCCTCCCTCGCGCTCGTGCTGACGGCGGCGGTGCTGCACGCGATCTGGAACGTCGCGGCCAAGCGTGTCACCGGCGACTCGCGCGTCTTCGTCTGGCTGTACGCCACGGCGTCCGCCGTGCTGTGGGTGCCGGTGGGGCTGGTGATCCTCGCCCGCGAGGGCTGGCCGGACCTGGGTGCGCTGCTGCTGGCGGGCGCGGTCTCCGGCGTGCTGCACAACCTGTACGGCGTGGCCCTCAACACCGGCTACGCGCGGGCGGACCTGGGGATCGTCTACCCGACCGCGCGCGGCACGGGGCCGCTGCTGACGATGCTCGTCGCGCTGGTCGTCCTCGGCGAGCACGTCGACGCCGTCCATGTGGTGGGCGGCCTCGTGGTGATCGCGGGCGTGGCGGTGGTCGCGAGCTCGGGCGCGTCCGGCTTCGATCCCTCGCGCGGGCTCGCGGGGGTGCGCTGGGGCCTCGCGACCGGTGCCGCCATCGCCGCGTACACGCTGTGGGACGGGCACGCCGTCGCGACGCTCGCGCTCGACCCCGTGGCCTACTTCGCGTGCAACGCCGTGTGGCAGTCGGTCACGCTGGCGCCGATCCTGCGCGACCGCGGCCGCCGCGCGGAGGCGGTCCGCATGGGCCGGCGGCACGTGCGCGAGATCGCGCTGGTCGCCGTGCTGTCCCCGCTGGGGTACATCCTCGTGCTGGTCGCGATGCAGACGGCGCCGATCGCGCTGGTGGCGCCGGCCCGCGAGTCGAGCATCGTCGTGGGCACGCTGCTCGCCTGGTGGCTGTTCAAGGAGCCACGGCCGGCGGTGAAGATCGTCGGGTCGCTCGTCGTCGTCGCGGGCATCACGCTCCTCGCGCTGTGACCCCCGAGGTGCCGTGTGATCGGCGTCTCCCTATGCTCCGAGAATGATCAGGTTCCTGCTCCGGACGGCCGTGTTCCTGCTGGCGGCGGTGGTGGGCGTCCTCGTCGCCGCGGGGATCTTCGCCGCCTTCGACCTCGAGACGTTCTCCATCAACTGGTCCGAGCCGCTCGGCTTCGTCCTCGCCGTCGTCATCTTCGCCATGGCGCAGGCGATCATCTCCCCGTTCCTCACCAAGGTGGCCCGCAACAACGCGCCCGCCCTCGTCGGCGGGGTCGGCCTGCTCTCGACGTTCGTCGCACTGGTCGTCGCGGTCGTCTTCACGGACGGGCTCGACGTCGGCGGCGTCGCCGGGTGGATCATCGGCCCCGTGATCGTGTGGCTGGCGGGCATGCTCGCGGCGTTCATCCTGCCGCTGTTCCTGCTCAAGGAGGGTGTGGAGAAGGTCCGCGAGAACCGCGACGAGTAGCGCCGAGGTAGTACGAGATTCGCCGAGGTGGTACGGGCGGGCCGCACGTGGG
>NZ_JBHXAW010000092.1:0-14690 GCF_042726645.1 Isoptericola sp. NPDC060257 | reverse complement strand
GGCTGGAGCCCGGCCGCGAGGTGCGGCTGCTCGGCGTCCGCGCCGAGATGGTCATGCCCGAGGGCGGCACGGACGCCCAGACCACGCCGGTGCGCGGGCGGATCTGAGCCTCGGGGGCGCGAGGGCTCAGCGCCAGTACCGCTCCGGCACGAGACCGAGCCGGCGCAGCTCGTCGGCCACGAGGTCGGCGTAGACGCCGGCTCCGTACCACGAGGTGTGGGTGCGGTCGCCGGTCTCCCGGACCAGGTAGATCGGCTGGGCGTCCACGGGTCCGAGCCCTTCGACCAGGGCCTCGCTCAGCGCGGTGAGGTCGATGAGGCCGACGTCGAGGTCGGCGGCGACGTCACGGACGTGCTGGGGGAGGCTGCCGGCGGCGGTCTCGATCATGCCGGCGGAGTTCAGCTGGTCGCCGTCGAACCGGAGCCGGACGATCGGGCTGACGAGCACGGGCGTGGCCCCCGTGGCCCGCACCCGGGTGACGATCTCGGTGAGGTTGGCGCGGTACTGCTCGGCGGTGGTGGTCTTGTCGTTGTGCGCGAGCTGCACGAGCGCGAGGTCACCGGGGCGCAGCTGGGGCACCAGGGCGTCGAACATCTCCGGCTCGGCCAGCACCGAGACCGTGCTCTCGCCCGAGCCGGAGTGGTTGATGACGCTCACCCCGAGCCGGAAGTGCGCGGGCAGCCGCTGGCCCCAACCCGTGTACGGCGCCCCGCCCTGGTCGGTGACGGTGGAGTCGCCCAGCAGGGCGATGCGCGGGGTGCGGGCGTCGGCGGCCCGGATCCCGATCCCGGCGACGTGCGGCGCGTCGCCGGTGAACGTGAGCGTGAGGCCGGGGGTGCCCTCGCCGGGAGGCTGGTTCTGCTGGCTCTCGGGGTCGCGCACGTCGACGGTGAACGTGCGGCGGGCGAGCTCGCCGTCGGCGGTGTCGACCTCGGGGACCATGAGGCGCCGTGCCTCCGCCTGCACCTCGGTGCGGGCCGGGCCGTGCCGGTCGCCCAGCATGACGGTGACGTCGTAGTGGCCAGGTGCCAGGTCGGGGTAGGTGCACACGACCGGGTCGGTGCCGGTGCACCGCTCGAGCAGCGCCGCGTCCGGGCGGGGGCCGTCCAGGCCCGGTCGCCCGGCGGCGGCGTGCGCGGCCGGACCTCCGAGCGCGGCGCCGGCGGCGAGCGCGCAGAGCGCGGCCGCCGCGACCCGGCCGACAGGGCGACGTCGGGCGCTCACGACAGCTTCCCCCCGACGAGGGCGAGGCACTGGATCGCCGCGAGCCCGTACTGCGCGGACGCGTTGGACGAGAAGCCGGCCTCGTCGACCGCCCGCAGGACGGCGGGCGGCTCCACGCGGTGCGTGCCCCAGTCCATGTCGTCCGGGTAGCCGGCGTGCCCGGTCGCGAGCTCCTTCCAGGCGCGCGCGGCGAGCGCGTCGTCGTCGAGGCGCACGGCGGCGTACGCGGTGGCGCGGGAGTACGACTGCTTGAGGTTGAGGCTGCCCCAGTCCGCGCCGGTCGCCTCCTTCTGCTCGGCCTTCGAGCTGTTGTAGAGCCGGCAGAACTCCACCCAGCGGGCCTCGACCTCCGGCTCGTCGACGAGGTCGAGGAGCTCCGTCATGACCTCGACCAGGCCGAACACGGAGCTGAGGCTGCCGACCTCCACCGCCTTCTCGGGTCCGGAGCTGAACGTCGCGGTCTCCAGGTCGTAGGTGGAGCCGGCCTGGACCCACGCGTTGGGCAGCGCCGCGATCGACCGTGCGCTCGCCAGCAGGCGCTCCTTCGCCCTCGGGTCGCCGCCGCGCTCCCACTCGGTGAGCCACGCCCCGGCGATGGCGCCCCAGTCGGTGGTCTTGCTCAGCGGGAGCGCCGTCGGGTCCGGGTCGTACTCGCCGGTGGACCCGTCGACCTTGCGGCCCGCATTGAGGACCAGGTACGTGCGGTCGGAGTCGACGAGCTCGTGCAGCAGGTCGCCGGAGCGCTCGTCGCCCGTGAGGAAGTAGGCGAACCGGCGGTAGTTCGCGTTGCTGATGCGGACCTGCTTGGCGCTGTCGCCCCAGTGCTGCACGCCGTGCCGGGTGCCGAGGCCCTTCCACTCGCCCAGGTGGTACTGGTCGACCTCGCCGGTGTGCCGGCTCATGGCCTCGGCGAACCGGAACGCGGCGGCATCGCCGGTGCGCAGGTAGTGGTACCAGAGCCACAGGTCCGTCGACAGCTCCGAGTTGTCCCACGCGTAGCCGCCGACGTCGTACCTCCACTGGTGCCGGTCGCCGTCGTAGGAGTGCATGACGTCGCCGTAGTCCCAGAAGCCGTACCAGGAGCGCTGGTCCACCTGCTCCAGGTGATAGCGGTGGATCGCGTCGAGGCGGTCCTCGATGGTCGACCGCGCCGCCGTGGACCGGTCGACCGGCGACCAGGACCCGAACACGCCGGCGGAGTGGTTGTGGTCCGGGCTGCTGCCGGGCAGGGGCGGGGTCGCGTTCGCCGCGGCGAGCTCCGCGAACCGCGCGGCGGTGGGCGTGGCGGCCAGGGCCCAGAACATCAGCTCGGTGGTGCGCGCGACGCCGTAGGGCGTGCCGAACCCGGGCTCGTAGTCCTCGTAGGTGATCTCGAGGGCGTCGAGCTGCTCGGGGTAGGTGTCCTGGCCCATGCCGTCGTGGTAGAAGCGCAGGTCCATCGCCTCGGCCCGCGGCGACCACATCCATACCGTGGCGTCCGCCTCGTCGGTCGCCGCGCCGGTGATCTCCAGCTCCGTGGGGTGCAGCTGCCAGAAGTTCCGCATCCCGAACACCAGACCACCCGCGGGCGTCCCGACGTAGCCGAGGCCGGGCGCACGGCCTCCGGCGTCCGACCGGATCCACGAGTGCCCGGAGCCCGTGCGCTTACGGATCTCGAAGCCGTGCGCGGTGAGCTGCGACAGGCTGTGGTCGCCCCACGCGGGGATCCATTTCAGGCGCGTCGTGACGCGCTGGTCCCAGGTGGCCGGGTCGGGCAGCGCCCGGCCCTCGACCTGCGCGGTCCGGACGGCCTCGCCCGGGTCGCGGCGCATCCCCGTGACGCCGCGCACCGCTTCGGCGAGGACGCCGCCGTCGGGCCCGGCGAAGCGCACGTGACGGTCGTACAGCTCGCCGCGCATCGGGACCGTGAACCGCACGCCGAGCCCCGTGACGAAGTCCTTCTCCTCGTCGCCGTCGAAGACGAACGTGTGCACGAGCCGGATCCCGTCCGAGCCGGCGAACAGCGCGAAGCGAAGCACGAACGGCAGCCAGTCGCGGCGGCCCTTGCGATGCCTGCCCTCGACCTTGACCACCGCGCGCACCGGACCGGACTGCTCGACGGTGACCTTCTCGACCGTCCCGGCGAACTCCTCGAACCCGACCTTCGCGCCGCGGTCGGTGTCGGGGGCGTCCTGCCGCTGCACGACGAGCCGCCCGTCCCGGGCGATCACCGCGCCGTCGCGGCGGATCGCGCGCACGACCTTGTCGCCCTGGCGGCCGAACTCGACCTGCACGACCCCGGTGTCGACCACGACGCGGCCGGGGTTCTCCTGCACCGTGATCGCGTGGGTGCCCTTCGCGGGCGCGCCCGGTGCCAGGCGATAGGTCTCAGCACGTGGGGCGGACTCGCTCACGGCGTGCGCGGTCCACTTCAGCGACCCGTCGGGCCACCAGGCGGTGGGCCAGGTCTGCACGGGCACGGCCTCGCCGGCCGCGGTCGTCAGGGCGAAGGCCTGGTCGCCGGCCAGGGCGCCGCGCGGCCAGGGCACGCCCCAGGTGGCGCCGCCGGCGAGGGCGGCGGGGGCGCCGCCCTCCAGCCAGCGCACGTCGACGGGGTCGTGCCCGGTGGGGGCGAACGGGACCGCGGCCGTGGCCGGTGCGGCGCTCGCGGTGCGCGCGCTGAGCGCGGCGACCGCGCCGGCGGCGAGGGCGGAGGTGAGGACGGTACGGCGGCTGACGTCGACCACGGTGGGTCACTCCTTCGTGACGGTGGGTGCGTTGTCCGTCGGCGGACGTGCCCATCGTGCGAGGAGTTCGCGCATCCGGTCGTGAAACGTGCAAAACCGGACCAGCGGCGACGCGGGACGCTCAGGCGGTGGTGCCGAGCTGTCCCGGGAGCACCTCGTGCCCGAGCGGCGCGCCGGCCGCGAGGAGCTCCACCTCGCCCACGGCGAGGTCGCCGAGCCGCCGCAGCTCGTTGCCCAGCGACCCCGCGACGTGCGGCGTGAGCAGCGCCCCGGGGGCGTCCCACAGGGGATGGTCGCCGGGCAGCGGCTCGGGGTCGGTGACGTCGAGGACGGCACGCAGCCGGCCCGACAGCACCTCCCGCGTGAGCGCCGCGGTGTCGACGAGGCGCCCCCGCGCGGTGTTCACCAGGGTCGCGGCGTCCGGCATGAGGGCGAGCTGAGGCGCGCCGATCATGCGGTAGGTCTCCGGCAGGTCGGGGGCGTGCACGGTGACGACGTCGCTCGCCCGCGCGAGGTCGTCGAGGGACACGGCGGTGGCGCCGAGGGCGCGCGCCCCGTCGGCGTCGACCCACGGGTCGTGCAGCAGCACGTCGACGTCGAACGGCGTGAGCAGCCGCATCACCTGCCGGCCGATCCGGGAGGCCCCGACGACGCCGACCGTCAGGCCGTGGTTGCCCAGCGGGTCGGGCAGCGACCAGCCGTCGAAGCGGCGGTGCGCGGCGAAGGCGTCCGCGGCCTCGAGCACGCGCTTGCCCGCCAGCAGCACCGTCGCCAGCGTGTATTCGGCCACCGGGCGTGCGTTCGCGGCCGCGGCGCTGGACACCCGCACGCCGCGCGCCCAGAGCGCGGGCGTGACGAGCGGCTTCACCGACCCGGCGGCGTGCACGACGGCGCGCAGCCGCGGCGCGCGGCGCAGCAGCGCGTCGTCGAGGCGGGGCGCGCCCCAGCCGGTGAGGAGCACGTCGACGTCCGCGAGGACCCCGCCGGCGGGCCCCTGTCCCGGGTCGCCGCCGCGGTCGAGCGCGTCCGGGGTGAGCACGGCCTCCGCCACGTCCGCCACGCTGCGCAGCCGGGCCACCGCGGCGTCGTCGAACAGCTCGGGGACGAGGTCGGGGTGGCGCACGGCGAAGGCGGCGCGCAGCCGCGTCACGACGCCGCCCCGTCGGTGCCCGTCGTGACCGTCCTGCCCGTCGGGACGGTGTCGACGTGGCCGTCCGGCCACGCCACCTCCACGGCCGCGGGCGGGCCGCCGTCCGCGCCGGGCAGCACCCGCACCGCGGGCACAGGCCGGCGTCGTGCGCCGTCCTCGCCCGTCAGCACGACGAGCGCGGCGACCACCTCGCCGGCGTCGACCGGCCCCGAGGTGCGCAGCCAGGGCACGGCGGACGCCGCGCCGAACGGGTCCGACCCGGTCCGGCGTGCCGCCCCGGTGCTGTCGAGGGAGACGTCCGGCGCGGCGTCCGGCGCGTCGTCGTCCTGGCCGGTCACGCGGAGGGCGCGCACGTGCGACGACGTGCCGTCGTCGCGGACGACCCGGACCAGGGTGCCCGAGCGGTCGGCGCTCCGCTCGACGTGCAGCGCCCCGTCCTTCGGCGCGGCGAGCGGCCACCCGCCCACGTGCAGCCGCCAGGGACCGGGGTCGACGGGCCACGCGGCGTCCCGGTCCAGGTCCTCGGCCGTGGTGCCCGGCGCCGGCGCCCGGCCCGGCACCGCCGTCGCGGCGGGCGTCCACCACGCCAGCCGTACCTCGTCGGGGCCGCGCACCACCGAGGCGGTGGTGAGCACCGGGCCGAGGCGCAGGCCCGCCCACCCGGCGTCGTCGCCCGGTCCGACGGCGGGCCGCGCGGCGGCCGGGTCCTCGTCGTCCGGCGCGCCGCCGGGGACGTCGAGCCAGCAGACCCGGGAGCGGGACACGGCCACGGCGTCGTCCAGGTGGACGCGCTCGACGGCGTCGCGGTGGGACGGCACGCCCCGCGCGTCGAGGAGCGCGGTGTGCGAGTCGAGCGGGGCGGCGACGTCGGCCGCGCCCAGCTGCGGCGACGTCGCGCCGGAGTAGGCGAGGCGCCGGTAGAAGGGGTCGTCGCCGCGGGGCGCCAGCGCGTGCTCGATCGCGCGGTCGGACCCGTGGTTGAGCAGGCGCACGACGCCGTCGGCGGGCGTCGCGCTCACGAGCCACCCGGGCGCCCGGAGCGCCACGGCGTGCGGCTCCTGCCAGGCCTCGGGCAGCTCGGGCGCCGCCGTCCAGACGGGGTGGTCGGCGCCGAGCAGCAGGCCGAGGAAGCCCTTGCTCGCCCAGTAGGGCGACGACCCGCCGGTGTAGAGCTGGCGCACGCGGTCGTACGGGCCGTGCCAGCCGACGGGCAGCAGCCCGCGGTCGTCGATGGCGCCGGCGACGTCGAAGTGCCCGGCCACCGCGGCGGTGAGCGCGCGGGTGGCGCCGGGCGACAGCGGCGTCGCGTCCGCGATCGCCCCCGCCCAGAACGGGGCGAGCACGGCGTGCCGGTAGGTCACCGAGCGGCCCTGCAGCATCGGCGCCCCGCGCGAGCCGACGAGGTGCCGGGCCTGGTCGAGGTAGGCCCGCAGGCGCCCGGCGTGCACGGCGTCGAGCGGGCGGCCCTGGATCCGGGCGTGCAGCAGCGGGTAGACGTGCCAGGCCCACCCCGCGTAGTGGTCGAAGTTCTGCCGCCGTCCGCCGCGGCCCCGGCCGTCGGAGTACCAGCCGTCGCCCACGTACAGGGCCTCGGCGGTCTCGGCGTTGTGGTCCAGGTCGGCCTGCTCCCAGGGGCCGCCGACGCTCGCCAGGAACGCCTCGATGACGTTCTGGAACCACAGCCAGTTGTTCGTGTACCCGCGGGTGCCGACGACGCCGGCCAGCCAGTCGACCGTGCGCTGCCGGGTGCCGTCGTCGAGCCGGTCCCACAGCCAGGGCCGCGTCTCCGACAGCCCGATCGCCACCGACGCCGCCTCCACCACGGCCTGCCGCCGCTCGTCGACCCGGGGCCAGCGCTCGGCGCCCGCGGGGTCGGTGCCGTGCCGCAGCCCGTCGGCGTACCGCTCGAGCAGCCCGCGTGGGTCACGACCGTCCTCGCCCCGCAGGCGGAACGCCGCGAGCAGGAACGTCCGCGCGTACCCCTCGAGCCCGTCGCTCCAGGTGCCCGACCCGCTGACGGGCCCGGGCAGCGTGATCAGCGCGCCGCCCGGCGAGGCGAAGGGGCGGACGGCGTCCAGCAGCCCGTCGGCGGTCGCGAGCCACCGCTCGCGGGTCCAGCGGCGCGCGGGGGCGAGACGCGGGTCGGACGTCGCGGCACCCCCCGTCCCTCCCGTCGTGGCTGTGGTCATGGTGCTGGAGGGCGTCGTCGCGGCGGGTGTCACCTCGGCATCCTCGCCCAGCGGGAGGCGGTCGCGGAAGGTCCGAACATTTCCGATCATCCCCGGACATCGTCGGCTACGGTGCTGCTCTGCCACGACGACCCGATCCGCTCGACGACGACGGAGGACCACCCATGCACCTGCCCACGGCCCGGCACGAGTACCTGCTGCGCGAGGTGGAGCTGCGGGGGAGCGTGCGCTCGGCGGAGGCGGCCGCCGCGCTCGGCGTCGCCGAGGTGACGATCCGCCGCGACATCGTCGAGCTCGACCGCGCGGGGCGGCTGGCGCGCGTGCACGGCGGTGCGGTGACCGTGCGCTCGGCCCGGGAGCCGCAGGCCGCGCGCGTGCTGGTCGGCGTCGTCGTGCCGAGCTCCACGGTGCACTTCCCGCCGCTCGTGCGCGGCATGGAGGCGCTCGCCCCCAGCCTGCACGTCCGTCTCGTGCTCGGCGTCTCGCAGTACCGGCCCGAGCTGGAGGCCGCCCAGGTGGACCGGCTCGTCGGCCTCGGGGTGCAGGGGATCGTCGTCGCCCCCACCACCCGGGACCGGTCGCCGGAGGAGCTCGCGGCATGGCTGCGGTCGGTGCCCGTGCCGGTGGTGGTCGTCGAGCGGCGCGTCGACGGGCTCACCGCCCTGAGCGAACTCGACCAGGTCCGGTCGGACCACGCCCACGGGGCGGTGCTCGCGGTCGAGCACCTCGCGCGGCTCGGGCACCGCCGGATCGGCCTGGCGGTGTACGACCGGACGCCGACCGCCCCGCACGTGCGCGAGGGCTTCGCGACGGCGGTCGCCCGGCTCGGCGTCGAGCCGGGGCCGGACGTGTCGCTGCCCAAGGGCGAGGGCGACCCGGCCGGGCTGGAGCGCGAGCTGTCCGCGTTCCTCGACCGGTGCCGCGACACCGGCACGCGCGCCGTCCTCGTGCACACCGACGACCACGCCGCGCGCCTGGTCGAGGCGGCGCTCGACCGCGGCCTGCGCGTGCCGGAGGACCTCGCCGTGGTGGCGTACGACGACGAGAACGCCGAGCTCGCCGTCGTGCCGCTCACGACCGTCACCCCGCCCCGCCGCGAGCTGGGCCGCGAGGCGCTGCGCGTGCTCGTCGGGCGGATCGTGGGGGACGAGGGCGGCGAGGTGCCGGGGGCCCACGGGTCGCCGCGGCACGTCGCGCTGCTGCCGCGGCTCACCGTCCGGGGCTCCTGCGGCGCGGCCGCGCCCTGACCTGCGGGACCGCGCTACAGCTCCTTCGGGAACGTCAGCACCACGACGGTGGAGACGACGAACAGCACCGCGGCGACGCCGAGCAGCCCGCGCCGGGCGGTGCGGTGCGCCAGCTTGGTGCTGAGGGCGGCGAACAGGGCGACCGACGCGAACAGGATCGACGTCAGCACGTAGTTGTCGCCCGTCTGGTTGGCCTGCCGCGCCGTGGCCGACAGGTCCTCCGCGCGGTCGAGCTCGGCGTCGGCGCGCGCCTGGGCCTCGAGCCGGTACTCGGGCATGAGGAACGGCGTGCGCGGCGCGTCGTCGTCGTGGATCGGGTCGGTGGCGAGCCAGGCGTCGAACGCGGGCACCATCTCGGGCCGGAACCGCGTGTACAGGAACTCGGACTCGGTCCCGTCCACGGGCTCGTACGTCCCGTCCTCGGCGAGCCCGGAGTCGCGGCCCGCGCGGGTCTCGGCCGCGACGGCGTCGATCCAGGACGCGAACGCCGTCACGTCCATCACCGTGAGCTGACCTGCCTCGGTCGAGGCGCGCGTGGACTCGGCCCGGGCGGCTCCGGCCGCGGCGTAGCTGTTGGCCTGCACCCCGGACCACTTGGTGGCCTGGAACGCCGACCACGCCGTGACGACGGTCGCCAGGGCGAGCAGGACGGTGGCGGCGAGCTCGACCCGCCGGCTCACCGTGCCGTCGCCGGGGTTGCCGGGGCCGCTCTCGTCCCGCTGCGTCATCGCGTCGCCCTCCGTCCCCGCGCCGGGTCTCCGGTCGCCGCCGCGGTCACGGCTCATCGTGTCGGATGACCTGCGACTTCGCCCCCGGAACAGGTGGTCGCGGTGAGTTGCCCCGCCCGGCATGCGGACCGTCCGCAGCGGTGCCAGAGTGTCGGCAGGACGGGCAGGGGCGGACGGCCTCGGCCATGCCCGCCCTCCGCCGACAGGTCGACCGAGAGGCAGGACATGCGACCCACAGGACCCGTAGAGCTCGTGCTCATCGAGTTTCCCCGGAGCGACTTCAAGGGCGAGATCGTCGCGGAGCTCGGGCGTCTCGTCGACGCCGGCACGATCGACGTGCTCGACGCGCTGGTCGTGCGCAAGGGCGAGGACGGCTCGGTCGAGTGGCTCGAGGCGAGCGAGGAGAGCGGCGCCGACGAGCTGGCCCGCATCGTGGGCGAGCCCGCCGGGCTGCTCGCGGCGGACGACGTCGAGGACATCGCGGACGAGCTCGCCCCGGGCTCCGCGGTCGGGATGCTCGTGTTCGAGCACACGTGGGCGCGGGGCCTCGGAGCCGCCGTACGCGGCGCCGGCGGGCAGGTGCTCGACTGGACGCGCGTGCCGGCCGAGGCGATCGACGCCCTCGCCGACGAGATCGAGAAGGAGAACTGAGATGCCCCCCATGCGACGGATGGGCCGGCCCGGCCTGATCGGCACGATGGCCCGCACGGCCGTGATCACCGGCACCGCCAACGCGACCAGCAGGGCGATGAACCGTCGCGCCGCCTCGCGCGAGCAGCAGCAGTACGAGGCCCAGCAGTACCAGGCGCAGCAGGCGCAGGAGCAGGCCTGGGCCCAGCAGCAGGCGCAGCTCCAGGCCCAGCAGCAGGCGCAGGTCGCTGCGGCTCCCGCGGCGCCGGCGGAGGACGACCTCATCGCGCAGCTGAAGCAGCTCGGCGACCTCAAGGCCGCCGGCATCCTGTCCGACGCGGAGTTCGCCGCCGCCAAGGCCAAGCTGCTCGGCTGATCGAGCGCCGCCACCCGCCACCCGCCACCCGCGCACCCCGAAGAGGAGCCGTGACCGACGCTGTCGCCGACGACCCGACCACCCGCCGGCCCTGGGCGAGGTTCCTCGGCGTGTGCGCGCTTCTCGGCATCCCGGTGTCGGTGGCCGCGTTCCTGTTCCTCGCGGTCCTGCACGAGCTGACCCACCTGGTCTGGGAGACGCTGCCGGAGACCTGGGGCTTCGACGGGCCACCATGGTGGTGGCCGCTGCCGTGGCTGGCGGTGGCGGGCGTCATGGTCGGCGTCGCGGTGCGCTCGCTGCCCGGGCAGGGAGGCCATCTGCCGGTGCACGGGCTGAGCCTCGGCCCGGTCCCCGCGTCCCACGTCCCGGGGGTCCTCCTCGCCGCGCTGGCCGGCCTCCCGCTCGGCGTCGCGCTGGGACCCGAGGCGCCACTGCTGGCGATCGGGGCCGCGCTGGCCCTGGTCCTCGTGCGGCCGTGGGACGCGCGGCTCGGCGACCCGGCGCGCCAGGTCCTCGCGGTGGCGGGCTCCGCCGCGGCACTGTCGGCCATCTTCGGCAGTCCCGTGGTCGGGGCGGTGTTCGTCGTGGAGGCCTCGGCGATGACCGGCGTGACCGGGGCGCGGCTCGCGGCCGTCGTGCTGCCCAGCCTGGCGGCGTCCGGGGTCGGCGCCCTCGTCTTCACCGGCATGGGCACGTGGACCGGCCTCGAGATCGCGTCGCTGGCGCTGCCCGACGTCGACGCCCCGGCCCGGCCCGACGTCGGCGACGTGCTGTGGACGCTGCCGGTGGCCGTGCTCGTCGCGGTCCTGGTCCGGCTCGTGCACCGGCTGGGCGAGGCGGTCGCCCGCCGGGCGGCGTCCCGGCCGTTCTCGGGGGCGGTCGTCGGGGCGCTCGTGGTCGCGGTCTGCGCGTCGGCCTACGCCCTGGCCACCGGCCGGTCGCCCGAGGAGGTCGCGCTCTCCGGGCAGGCGCTGCTCCCGACGCTCGCGGCCGACCCCGCGGCGTGGGGAGCCGGGGCGCTGGTCGCCCTGCTCCTGCTCAAGGGCGTCGCCTACGCCGTGTCCCTCGGCACCCTCCGCGGCGGCCCCATCTTCCCCGCCGTCCTGCTGGGCGCCGCCGCCGGCGTCCTCGCAGCGGACCTGCCCGGGTACGGGGCGGTCCCGGCCCTGGCGGCCGGCATGGGCGCGGCCACGGCCGCGACCCTGCCGTTCCCCGTCTCCTCGACCGTGCTGGTGGTCATGCTCCTGGGGTCCGGGGCGCCGGCGATGGCGCCGGTCGTGATCATCGCGGTCGTCGTGGGGTACACGACCGAGCAGTTCCTGCTGCGACCGCGTCGCGAGGCCAGGGACCGGGCGCGCGCCGCTGCCGGCTGACCTCGCGGGCCGCGCCGGTCACTCCCCGGTCGAGCCGTCCAGCGCCTCGCGCAGCAGGTCCGCGTGGCCGTTGTGCCGCGCGTACTCCTCGATCATGTGCACGAGGATCCAGCGCAGGCTGAACGCGCCCTCGCCGGGACGCCTGGACTCCCGGGCCGACGTGCCGTCCAGCCCGCCCGCTGCGAGGGCGGAATCGATGCGCCGGTCGGAGTCGGCCACGGCGGCGTCGAGCAACCGGCGGAGGTCCTCGGGCGAGTCCTGCGCAGCGGAGTGGAACTCCCAGTCGCGGTCGGCGTCCCAGTCGACGGTGTCGAAGGGGGCGAGCGCGGCCTCGCCGTCGAACGTCTCGGCGAACCAGCTCGTCTCGACGAGCGCCAGGTGCTTGACGAGGCCGCCCAGCGTCAGGCTGCTCGGCGGGTGCGGCGTGCGCAGCTGCTCGGCGCTGAGCCCGGCGGTCTTCCGGCGCAGGGTGTCGCGGTGGTAGTCGAGGAACGCCCGCAGCGTGGTGACCTCGTCCGCGCGCAGGGGCGGGTCGACGCGGTCGTCGGGGGCCTCGTCGCGCGCTGGGGTGGCGAGCCGGAAGGCGCCGTCGTCGAGGGCGGCACGGACCGCCGCGGCCGTGGCCGCCGGCTCCTCGTCCGTCGTGTCGCGGGCGTGGGGCTCGAGGTCGCCGAGGTCGGCGAACGCGGCGTGCATGCTGCGCACGGCGGCCGGGTCGCGCAGCTCCGCGTCCGCGCGGCCGGTGGCGCGCGCGAGCGTGGCGTCGAGGCCGGGGCGCAGGACGACGTACGCGAGGTCCCAGCCCTCGCGCGCGGCCGCCGCCCGGAACGGGGGCAGGAACCACGGGCCGACGACGCCGTCGAGCACGACGTCGTAGCCGCCGCGGGCGTAGGCGCTCGCCGCCGCGACGACCACCTCGGCGACGACCTCGTTCTGCCGCTGCGACCCGGTGAGGTACGGGGGCACGAACCCGGTGCTGATCGACCGGTAGAACGTGTCGGTGGTGAGGGTCGCGGTGGGGCGCTCGGCGTCGGCGCCGAGCAGCGCGGCCACGGTCGTCTTCCCCGCGCCGGGCGGGCCGGTCAGGATGGTCACGGTCACGCCGCGACCCTAGCCGGGGGCCCGGCGCGCGGCCCGTCTTTTCGCGCGCGGCGGGACGGTTCAGGCCTCCGCGAGCTCGCGCGCGCGCCGCAGCACGTCGTCCAGCATGGCCGGGGTGAGGCGCCCGGTGAACGTGTTCTGCTGCGAGACGTGGAAGCAGCCCAGCACGGTGAGGGTGGCTCCCGGGCCCGCCGTGGTGCCGTCGTCGGGCCTGCGCGCGAGCGTCACCTCGGCGCCGTGGGCGAACCGCGGCCGCGGGCGCGGCACGTCCCAGCCCTGCTCGGCGAGCGTCGTGAGCAGCGCCTGCCAGCCGATGCCGCCGAGCGCGACGGCGACGCGCACGCCGGAGCCGACGAGCTCGAGCTCCCGCGCCAGGTACGGCGCGCAGGCACGCCGCTCCTCGGGGGTGGGCCTGTTGGCCGGTGGCGCGCAGCGGACGGGGGCGGTGACGCGGATGTCGCGCAGCTCCAGGCCGTCGTCGGCCGCCACGGACGTCGCCTGGTTGGCGAACCCGGTGCGGTGCATGGCGGCGAACAGGAAGTCCCCGCTCCGGTCGCCGGTGAACATGCGACCGGTGCGGTTGGCGCCGTGCGCCGCGGGGGCGAGGCCCACGACCACGACGCGCGCGGCCGGGTCCCCGAAGCCCGGGACGGGGCGCCCCCAGTAGTGCTCGTCGCGGAAGGCGGCGCGGCGCTCGCGGGCGACCTCCTCGCGCCACGCGACGAGGCGCGGGCAGGCGCGGCACTCCACGAGGTGGTCGTCGAGCGCCGCCAGCGTCGGCGCGGTGCGGGCGGCGAGCGGGTAGGCGGGGGAGTCGGGCGGCGGGACGGCGGGCACCGGTCCATGGTGGCGCACGACGGCCGGCCCCACGACGGCGCGCGCGGTGCCGACGCACGACGGCCCGCCGTCCCGGGTCGGGAGGGCGGGCCGCGCGGGGGTCGTCGGGACGACGCGGCGGGGTCAGACCGCCGGGTTGAGCCGGCCGCGGGCCGGGGTGGCCGTGGCGGCGGGCACGGTCGCGGTGGCGACGGCGGGCTCGGCGGCGAGGCGGCGCACCGACCAGCCGAGCAGCCCGAAGAGGACGCCGAGGCCCATCACCAGCGCGCTCACGCCGTAGGCGACGACCGACGTGAACAGCGAGGCCCGCAGGAACGAGGCGTTCATCGCGGTGGCGCGCAGCGGGTCGTCCTGCTCGAGCTGGGCGTAGGTCTGGCCGCCGGTGGCCTCGAGCGCGTGCTTGTCGATGACCTGCGCCTGGGCGTACGCGGTGAGCGGGCCGTCCACGGTGGCTCCGCCGAGGAACGCGGCGTCCTCGGAGACGGTGATGTCCTGGGCGGCGAGCTGCGTGCTCACGGTGGCCCACGTGGCGGCGCCGGCACCGATCATCAGGACGCCGGCGATCAGCGCGACGAGGCCGATGATGCGAACCGGTCGCTGGGTGGTGCGGGTGGTGGTCATGGTCCCCTCCGGGTGCCGGGTCGCGTGGTCCGCGGCCGGTCTGGACTGCGCCGGGTCTGGCGCTGTCTCTATGGTAAGACCACAGCTCCTGACCTGCACCGGGATTCTTTGTGAAGTCCTTCACAAAGAATCCCGGGGCGACCGTCGGTGATCGTGCGGCTCGCCCCGGTCGCGCGTGCGCGGCGGGCGTGGTGGTCTGGACGGCGGCCGGACGGCACCGGGCCGGCCGGCGCCGAAGGGGGAGCAGCATGAGCGAGAGCTCGGGTCTCGGTGGTCTGTTCGACAAGGCCAAGGAGAAGATCAAGGACCTCGCCACCGACGAGAACATCGACAAGGCGGCGGCCGAGGTGAAGAAGCGGACGCCGGACAACGTCGACGGCTACGTCGACAAGGCGGCGGCGGAGGCCAAGAAGCGCAACGACGACGGCCCTGCCGCCCGGCCCGGCGGCGGCCAGGGCGCCTGACCCGAAGTCGACCGAGCCCCTCGC
>NZ_JBHXAW010000091.1:0-14760 GCF_042726645.1 Isoptericola sp. NPDC060257 | reverse complement strand
GTCCTTGAACTGCTCGAGCATCCACGGCCCGCCGATGACGAACGGCGACTGGCCCTTGGCGAACGCCTCGACCGCGATGTCGTACGAGATGTCGATGCTGAGGTTGCCCGCGTCGCCCTGCTCGCCGAGCCACGTGGCGAACGCCTCGCCGTTCTCGCCGCCGAGGGCGAGCTCCGGCCGGTACGAGCCGTCGTCGTTCTGCTCGAAGACCGGCGCGCCGAACGACGTCTGGAACGGGTAGTACGTGTAGGGGTCGCCCTTGTCGCCGTCCGACTGGATGAGGAACGGGAACTTGGTGCCGGCCTTCTTCCCCGCGGCGACCATGTCGTCGTACGTCTTCGGCGCCTCGGGCGCGAGCTCCGTGTTGCGGATGAGCGCGATGTTCTCGATCGCGTACGGCAGGCCGTAGACCTGGCCGTCCTGCGTGAACGCCTGCACCGACACCGGGATGAAGTCGCCCGCCTTGTCGCCGAGCTCGATCGGCGCGACCACGCCGTTCGCGGTGAACTCGCCGAGCCAGTCGTGGGCACCGACGGTGATGTCGGGGCCCTCGCCCGTGGGGACCTGCGCGAGGAAGTCGGCGCGGATGTCCTCGAAGTTCTTCTGGACGATCTCGACGTCGACGCCGGACTCCGCCTCGTACGCCTCGGCGGCCGTCGTCACCGCGGCCTCGCGGGTCTCGTCGACCCAGACCGTCAGCGAGCCCGAGGCCGAGGGCTTGGCGCTCGCGTCCGCGTCCGCGCTCGCGTCGCCGCTCGGCTCGCCGCTGCCGCACGCCGTCAGGGCCAGGGTGGTGGCCAGGGCCGAGGCGAGAAGGATGCTCCTTCGCATCGTGGTTACTCCCAGCTGTCATCGGTGGACGGCCCACGCGACGCGCTCGTCGCGGGGCCCTTGATGCCCACAACGTACGGATCGTTGCAGCGGTATGCAAGATCTTGCGATAACTTTTCAGCAACGCGCGGCAACAAGGAGGCGACGCGCAGGCGACCGGCGGCCGACCCGTCGGCGTCCCACCCCAGGACGAGGAGGTCCCGTGTCCCCTACGATTCCTCGGGTGCGAACCCGACTGAGCGACCTGGCGGAGCAGGCAGGCGTGTCGACGGCCACCGTGTCCCGCGTGCTCAACGGCAAGCCCGGTGTGGCCAGCTCCACCCGGCAGGCCGTGCTCGCGGCGCTCGACGTCCTCGGGTACGAGCGCCCCTCGGTGCTGCGCGGCCGCTCCGCGGGCCTCGTCGGCCTCATCGTCCCCGAGCTGACCAACCCGGTCTTCCCCGCCTTCGCGCAGGCGATCGAGTCGATCCTCGCCCAGCGCGGTTACACGCCGTTGCTGTGCACGCAGGCGCCGGGCGGCACCACCGAGGACGAGTACGTCAGCACCCTGGTGGACCACTCGGTCGACGGCATCGTCTTCGTCTCCGGCCTGCACGCGGACACCCGCGCGGACCACACCCGCTACTCGATGCTGCGCAGCCAGGGCGTGCCGATCGTGCTGGTCAACGGCTACGCGCCGGGGATCGACGCGCCGTTCGTCTCGCCCGACGACGCCGCGAGCGTGGACGTCGCGGTGCAGCACCTGGTCACCCTGGGCCACCGCACGATCGGCCTCGCGATCGGCCCCGAGCGGTACGTCCCCTCGCGGCGCAAGCTCGCCGCGTTCCTCGCCGCGCTCGTGCGGCACGGCCTGGCCGACGACGAGGCCGCAGCCCGGGAGCACGTACGTTCCAGCCTCTACACGCTCGAGGGCGGGCAGGCGGCGGCCGCCGAGCTCCTCGACGCCGGGCACACGGCCGTCGTCTGCGCGTCCGACCTCATGGCGCTCGGCGCCGTGCGCGCCGCGCGGTCGCGCGGGCTGTCGGTGCCCCACGACGTCTCGGTCGTCGGGTACGACGACGCGCCGCTCATCGCGTTCACCGAGCCGCCGCTGACCACCGTCCGGCAGCCCGTCGAGGCCATGGCGAGGGCCACCGTGAGCGCGCTCCTCACCGAGATCCAGGGCGAGCAGGCCACCCGCACCGAGCTGTTGTTCGCGCCAGAGCTGGTCGTGCGGGGCTCCACGGGGGCCGCACCGAAGGGCTGAGAGCCGCATTTCGGGGTCCGTTGCTGCAACCCTTGCAGCAACGCTTACACTCGACGGTCTGACACGGATCGACCGACCGTGCCGACCCCGACCCCGATCAGGTGAGGAAGCCAGCGATGACCTCCACCCAGCCCGCACCCGTCCCGACGGCGACCGACGACACGGGGGACGACACGGGCGGCCTGCTCCGCACCGGCGCCGTCGTGCACGCCGGGAGCGGCGACGCGCGGCAGTGGTGGCGCGACGCCGTGATCTACCAGGTCTACCCGCGCTCGTTCGCCGACGCGAACGGCGACGGCATCGGCGACATCCCCGGCGTGACGGCGCGGCTGGACCACCTCGAGACGCTCGGCGTCGACGCCGTCTGGCTGTCCCCGTTCTACCGCTCCCCGCAGAACGACGCGGGCTACGACGTCGCCGACTACCGCGACGTCGACCCGCTGTTCGGCACCCTCGCCGACTTCGACGACCTGCTCGCCGGCGCCCACGCCCGCGGCATCCGCGTGATCGTCGACCTCGTGCCGAACCACACCTCGGACCAGCACGCCTGGTTCCAGGAGGCGCTGACCGCCGCCCCCGGCTCCCCCGAGCGCGCGCGGTACATGTTCCGCGACGGCCGCGGCGCCGACGGCTCGCAGGAGCCGAACAACTGGCAGTCGATCTTCGGCGGCCCCGCCTGGACGCGCGTCACCGAGCCCGACGGCACGCCCGGGCAGTGGTACCTGCACCTGTTCGACTCGACGCAGCCCGACCTCGACTGGACCAACCCCGAGGTGCGCGCCGAGTTCGAGGACGTGCTGCGCTTCTGGCTCGACCGGGGCGTGGACGGGTTCCGCGTCGACGTCGCGCACGGCATGATCAAGGCCGACGGCCTGCCCGACTGGGACGGGCACGTGGAGATGGTCGCCGGCTCGGCCGACGACGACGCCCCGGTCACCGACCCCGGCGCCCCCGAGGACGGCTCCACGGGCGCCGGCAACCAGGGCCCGATGTTCGACCAGGACGGCGTGCACGAGATCTACCGCGCCTGGCACCGGGTGCTCGCCGAGTACGACGGCGAGCGCTGCCTCGTCGCCGAGGCGTGGGTCGAGCCGCTCAGCCGCCTCGCCCGCTACGTGCGCCCGGACGAGATGCACCAGGCGTTCAACTTCTCGTTCCTCACGACCGGGTGGGACGCCGCCGCCCTGCGCACCGTCGTCGAGGCGTCGTACCGGGCGAACGACGAGGTCGGCGCGCCCACCACGTGGGTGCTGTCCAACCACGACGTCGTGCGGCACCCGTCGCGGCTCGGCTCCGCCGACCCGTCGCTCAAGGTCAACGGCGTCTTCGCCACCGACCCGCAGCCCGACGAGGAGCTCGGCCTGCGGCGCGCCCGCGCCGCCAGCCTGCTCATGCTCGGCCTGCCCGGGTCGGCGTACCTCTTCCAGGGCGAGGAGCTCGGCCTGCCCGAGCACACCTCCCTGCCGAACGAGGTCCGCCAGGACCCGGGGCACTTCCGCACCGGCGGCGCCGAGGCGGGCCGCGACGGCTGCCGCGTGCCGCTGCCGTGGGCGGCCGACGCCCCCGGCTACGGCTTCGGGCCCGCCGGCGAGCCGTGGCTGCCGCAGCCCGCGTCGTTCGCGCGCTACGCCGCCGACGCGCAGTACGGCGTCGCGGGCTCGACGTTCGAGACGTACCGCGCCGCGCTCGCGCTGCGCAAGGCCGAGGGCCTGGGCCAGGGCGCGCTCGCGTGGCTGGACGCCTGGGCCGGCTCGCCGCACGTCGTCGCGCTGCGCAACCAGGACGTCGTCGTGATCGCGAACCTGGGCACCGAGCCGGTGCTCCTGCCCCGCGGCGCCGAGGTGCTGCTCGCCTCCGGCCCGGTCGTGACCGACCGCTCCGCCGACCCGCAGACCCGCGTCCCCGCCGACACCACGGTCTGGCTCCGCGCCTGACCGACCCCACCGAGGTAGGACGAGAGCTGCCGAGGTAGTACGAGACTCCGCGAGGTAGCGCACCTCGCCAGGCCCGTACTACCTCGGCAGGTCTCGTCCTACCCTGCGGAGGCTCGTACTACCTCGGCGACGGTCAGCCGCCGCTGACGCTGAGCTCGGCCTCGCGCAGCTTGGCCTCGAACTCGGCGTCGAGCTCGCGGGAGTCGAGCCAGCCGTACGGCAGGTGCGGCTGCTTCGGCGAGCCGGCGCGCCCGCGCGGCCCCTCGGCGTCCTCGCCCGGGTACCCCTGCTCCAGGTCGAGGGCGTCGAGCCGCTCGCGCAGCTCGGCCAGCGTGGAGACCATCGCGAGCGCGTGCCGCGCCTCTCCCCCGACGACGTACCCCTTGAGGTACCAGGCCATGTGCTTGCGCAGGTCGCGCATGCCCTTGCCCTCGTCGCCGTCGAAGTAGTCGATCATCAGCTCGCCGTGCCGGTAGATCGTGTCGGCGACCTCGCGCAGGCCGGGGCGCACCCGCGTCGTCGTGCCGTGGAACGCGGCGGCGAGGTCGGCGAAGAGCCACGGGCGGCCCTGGCAGCCGCGCCCGACGACGACGCCGTCGGCCCCGGTCTCACGGACCATGCGCAGCGCGTCCTCGGCGGACCAGATGTCGCCGTTGCCGAGCACGGGGACGCTGCGCACCTCCTCCTTGAGCCGCGCGATGGCGGTCCAGTCGGCGGTGCCCGAGTAGTACTCGGCGGCGGTGCGGGCGTGCAGCGCCACCGCGGCGACGCCGAGCGACTCCGCGATGCGACCGGCCTCCAGGTACGTGAGGTGGTCGTCGTCGATGCCCTTGCGCATCTTCACGGTGACCGGGACGCCGTGCGGCTCGGCCGCCTCGACGGCCGCCCGCACGATGTCGGTGAAGAGCTGCCGCTTCCACGGGAGCGCCGAGCCGCCGCCCTTGCGCGTCACCTTGGGCACGGGGCAGCCGAAGTTGAGGTCGACGTGGTCGGCCCGGTCCTCGCCGGCGATGATCTGCACCGCGGCGCCGACGGTGGCCGGGTCGACGCCGTAGACCTGGGCGGAGCGCGGCGTCTCGTCGTCGCCGAACGTCACGATCCGCAGCGACTCGACGTTCCGCTCCACGAGGGCGCGGCTGGTCACCATCTCCGCCACGTAGAGCCCGGGGTCGTAGCCCTGCGACGCCCCGGCCTCGCGGCACAGGGTGCGGAACGCGCGGTTGGTGACGCCGGCCATCGGGGCCAGCACCACCGGGGTGTCCACGGTGATCGGCCCGATCTGCAGCGGCGGCAGGACGCGCTCGGCGGCGGGCACGGCCGCGCCGAGGTCGCCGGACGCGGGCGTGCTGACGGGATCGAGGGTGGAAGTCACGTCCCCATTGTCGCAAACCGCCGCCGGGCCCCCGCGGTCAGGTTCGTCACCCCCTCCGGGCGCGCCCCGCAGGGGTGGTCAGAGCCAGCCGTTGTCCTGCGCGATCCGCACGGCCTCGGCCCGCGTGCGTGCGCCGGTCTTGCCCATCGCCGCCGACAGGTAGTTGCGCACGGTGCCCTCGGAGAGGAACGCCTCCGCCGCCACCTGCGCGACCGTGCCGCCGTCGGCCGCGAGCGCCAGCACGTGCCGCTCGCGCTCGGTGAGCGGGCTCGCCCCCACGGCCAGGGACGCGACGGCAAGGTCGGGGTCGACGGCGCGCAGCCCGGCGTGCACGCGGCGGACGGCGTCGGCGAGCTGCTCGGCGGGCGTGTCCTTGACGACGAACCCGCTCGCGCCGGCGTCGAGAGCCCGGCGCAGGTAACCGGGCCGGCCGAACGTGGTCACGACGAGCGAGCGGCACGCCGGCAGCTCCCGGCGCAGCGCCGCGGCGGCCGCGATGCCGTCGAGGCCGGGCATCTCGACGTCGAGCAGGGCCACGTCGGCGGCGGACGCCCGCGCGGCGTCGAGCACCTCGTCACCGCGCCCCACCTGGGCCACGACCTCCAGGTCGGTCTCGAGGTCGAGGAGCGCGGCGAGGGCGCCGCGCACGAGGGCCTGGTCGTCGGCGAGCAGCAGTCGGATCACGGGACGATCCTGGCATCGCCCGGACCCGGCCCGGGACGGACGGTGACGGCGAGACGGAACCCTCCGAGCGGGCTCGGCCCGGTCTCGAGCACGGCGCCTGCCTCCCGGGCCCGCGCCGTGAGACCCGCCAGCCCGTTCCCGCCGTCCGTGCGGCCTTCCGGGACGCCATCGCCGTCGTCGTCGACGACCAGGCGGTCCGCCGCGGCGGTCACCACGACCCGGGCGGCCCCGGAGTGCCGCAGCACGTTGGTGGTGCCCTCGCGCAGCACCCACGCGAAGAGCTCGCGGTGCTCGGCGGGGACGCCGTCGACGGCGCCCGGGAGGTCCGCCTCGATCCCCGCCGCGTCGAGCGCGGACCGGGCCGTGGCCAGCTCGCGGGCGAGGGTCACCTGTCGGGACCCGGCGACCATGCCGCGCACGTCCGCGAGCGCCCCGCGGGCCAGGTCCTGGATATCGGACACCTCGCTCGCGGCACGTTCCTCGGGCGCCGTGGCCGGGCGGTCGGCGGCGGTGCGCAGCAGCTTCGCCGCGAGCTCCGCCTTGACGGAGATCACCGTGAGCGAGTGGCCGAGCACGTCGTGCATGTCGCGGGCGATGCGCTCGCGCTCGCGGGCGACGGCCAGGTCGGCGAGCTCCTGCTGCGCGGCGATCAGGCGCCGGTTGCGGTCGATGACCTGGGTGAACCCGTACACGGCGGCGCTCGCCAGCACCACGGCCAGCGCGTTGCCGTCCTCCGTCGCCCAGCCCGGCAGCACCCGCGGCAGCACGAGCATGACGACGATGCTCGCCACGAGGATCCACAGGGGGGCGCGCCCCCCGAGCGAGTAGATCGCCGTGACGCAGACGAAGACGAGGCCCACGAGGCCGTGCTCCTGCGCGGCGAGGCACGACAGGGCGACGCACGCGACCTGCACCACGATCAGCACGACGGCGGCGCGGCGCGGCACCCTCCCCCGGCGCTGCAAGGTCAGCACAGTCCCGGCGAAGACCCCGCCCACGCCGAGCACACCGAGCACACCGACGACTCGCCGCGCCAGGGTCTCGGCGTCGAGCGACGCCGTGAGCGGCTCGGCCAGGAAGACGACCCAGACCACCGAGACGAAGAGCCCGAGGCGGCGCCTCGCCCAGGGGGGTGGGCCCGGGGCCACGGGGCCGGACGCGACGCCGCCCCCGGGCTCGTCGGGCGGCGCGGTGGGGGACGTCGAGATCACGTCCCCCACCGTGCCACGCCCGGGCAGGCGGCGGGCCTGGCTGCTCACACCCGCGCCGTGTCCTTGCGGAACCGCCAGGCGGCACCCGCGGCGAAGATCGCGGCCCAGGCGACCACGTTCACGACGGCCGCGGGCCCGAGGTCGCCCCCGAGCGGCGCGTGCACCAGCTCGGCCAGACCGTAGGTGGGGAAGAACTGCGCCACGGTGGCCCACCAGCCGTCGCCGAGCGGGACGAACAGGCCGCCGGCGAACGACAGCAGCGCGAGCAGCGGGCCCAGGATCTGCATGACGTTCTCCGCAGGCAGGAGATAGCCCATGAACAGGCCGAACGCCGCGAAGACCAGGGAGCCCACCCAGGCCAGCAGGGCGCACAGCGCCCAGGCCCCCACCGACATCTGGGCCCCGGTGAAGGCCGCGACGACGAGCGTGAGGGCGACGGAGGCCGCGCCCAGCACCATCGAGCCCGCGACCTTGACCGCGACGTACGCGGAGGGCCGCAGCGGCGTCAGTCGCAGCTGCCGGGTCCAACCCTGGGCACGTTCCACGGACACGCTCGCCCCGCCGCCGGTCGCGGTCACCATGGCCCCGTAGAGCGCCATCGAGACGGCGATCCACCCCGTGACGTTGCCGTTCCCCGTGCTCTGGTTCGCGTAGTCGCCCTGCAGCCCGAAGATGAGGAAGAGGACCGGCGGCATGACCGTCGAGAAGATCAGGGTGCGCCGGTTGCGCAGCGAACGACGCAGCTCGAGGGCCAGGTAGGTGCGCACCGCGGCCGACGTGCGGATGCGTGGCCGCGCGGCACGGGTCGTCGTGACGGCCGGCGCCGCGCCGGTGGTCGAGGTGGTGGCGCTCATCGGGTGGCTCCGTCCGTGCTCGGCGCGGCGCCGGGGGCCGCGGTGGTGGTGAGGGCGACGAACGCGTCCTCGAGGTTCTCTGACGCCACCTCGAGGTCACGCGCGGGGGTCTGCGTGAGCAGGAAGCGGGCGACGGCGTCGGAGTCGGGCGTGCGCACCAGGAGCCGGGCCCCGCGGTGGTCGATGGCGTCCACGGCGGGCAGCTCCCGCAGGCGCGCGGCGACGGCGGCGCGGTCGCCGTCGTCGTCGATCCGCGCGCTCACCGTGCGGCCGGACGCGAGGCTCCGCACCTCCGCGGTGGAACCGTCGGCGACGACCCGGCCCTGACTGACCAGCACGACGCGGTCCGCGTACGTGTCGGCCTCCTCCAGGTAGTGCGTGGCGAACACGACGGTGCGGCCGGCGGCGGCGTCGGCGCGGATGGCGGCCCAGAACTCGCGGCGGCCCTCCACGTCCATGCCGGTTGTGGGCTCGTCGAGGAGGAGCAGGTCGGGCTCGCTGACCAGCGCCATCGCGAACCGGAGGCGCTGCTGCTGGCCGCCGGAGCACGTGCCCACCATGCGGTCGGCGAGGTCGGCGATGCCGGCACGCTCCAGGTACGGCACGGGCGAGCCGGTGCGGCCGAACAGCGCCGCGGTGAGGGCGACCGTCTCGCCGACCGTGATGTCGCGCAGCAGCCCGCCGGTCTGCATGACGGCGGCCACGCGCCCGGCGGCGATCGCGTCGGCCGGGTCGGCGCCGAACACCTGCACGGTGCCGGAGATCGGGGCGCTCAGGCCGAGGACCATGTCGATCGTGCTGGTCTTGCCGGCGCCGTTGGGGCCGAGGAAGGCCACCACCTCGCCGGGGGCGATCTCCAGGTCGATGCCGTCGACCGCCCGGACAGGTCCGGCGGGCGACGGGAACTCCTTGCGCAGCCCGCGCAGGCTCAGCGCGGGGGTGCTCGCGGTGTGCGAGCCGGTCGTCGAGGTCATGCCTCGATCGTCGTCGCGCGCCGCCCTGACCTGCAGGGTCGCCTGTCACGACGTGGCCATGACATCTGTCATGCCCAGCGTTGTGGGTGGGCTCGTGGCCCTTGTCGAGCCCGGAAGTGGGCCACGAGCCCACCCACGACGGGGGCGGGTCAGCCGAAGTTCACGCCCTGCGCCAGGGGCAGCTCGGTCGAGTAGTTGACCGTGTTGGTGACACGACGCATGTACTGCTTCCACGAGTCGGAGCCGGACTCGCGGCCGCCGCCGGTGGACTTCTCGCCGCCGAACGCTCCGCCGATCTCCGCCCCGGAGGTGCCGATGTTCACGTTCACGATGCCGCAGTCGGAGCCGACCTCGGACAGGAACGTCTCCGCCTCGCGGACGTCGAGCGTGAAGATCGCGCTGCTCAGCCCCTGCGGGACGTCGTTGTGCAGCGCGATGGCCTCCTCCAACGTCTCGTAGGTGAGCACGTAGAGGATCGGCGCGAACGTCTCCCGGCGCACGACGTCCGTCTGCCCCGGCATCCGCACCAGCGCGGGCGAGACGTACGCCGCGCCCGGTGCGCCGTCGACGTCCACCGCCGCTCCCCCGACGACGACCGTGCCGCCGTCGGCCCGCGCCTCGTCGAGGGCGGCGAGCATCCGGTCGCGGGCGCCCGCGTCGGTGAGCGGCCCGACGAGTGTGCCGTCGGCGCGCGGGTCGCCGATCGGGAGCCCGGCGTAGACGGGCTCGAGGCGGGTGACGAGGTCGTCGACCACCGACGAGTGCACGATGAGCCGCCGCAGGGAGGTGCACCGCTGCCCGGCGGTGCCGGCCGCGGCGAAGACGATGCCGCGCACGGCGAGGTCGAGGTCCGCGGACGGCGCGACGACGGCCGCGTTGTTGCCGCCGAGCTCCAGCAGGTACCGGCCGCCCCGCCCGGCGACGACGGGCGCCACCTGCTGGCCCATGCGCTCCGAGCCGGTGGCCGACAGCAGCGCGACGCGCCGGTCGGCGACGAGCGCCTCGCCCGCGTCCCGGGCCCCGAGCACCACCTGGCTCACCGCCTCCGGGAAGCCGGCCTCCGCCAGCGCGCGGCGCAGCAGCGCGTTCGACGCGAGCGCGCTCAGCGGCGTCTTCTCGCTCGGCTTCCACACCACGGTGTCGCCGCAGACCAGCGCGACGGCCGTGTTCCACGACCACACCGCGACCGGGAAGTTGAACGCGCTCACGACGCCCACCACGCCGAGCGGGTGCCACTGCTCCATGAGGCGGTGGCCGGGGCGCTCGGACGGCATCGTGCGCCCGCCGAGGGACCGCGACAGGCCCACGGCATAGTCGCAGACGTCGATCATCTCCTGCACCTCGCCGAGCGCCTCGGAGGTGATCTTGCCGGCCTCGATGGTCACGAGCTCGGCCAGGTCCGCCTTGTGCTCGGTGAGCAGCTCGCCGAGTCGCCGCACGACGCCGCCGCGCACAGGGCCGGGCACGGAGCGCCAGGTGCGGAACGCCTCCGCGGCGGCGGTGATCGCGGCGTCGACGTCGGCCGCTCCCGCCTCCGGGAGCGTCAGCAGCGCCTCGCCGGCCAGCGGCGAGACGACGGGCAGCCCGCCGTCGGCGGGGGCGGCGGGGACGTCGGCGCCGATCCGGGACAGGGCCGCGAGCGCGGCGTCGCGCAGCCCGGCCGTCAGCGTGCCGGTGGTCGGGGTTCCGTCGGTCTGGGTGGTCATGCCTGGGCTCCCTGTGGGGTGGAGGGGTTCTCAAGGTGGTGGGGGTCGACGCCGAGGCGCTTCGCCGCGCGGTCGCGCGACGCCGCCACCTGCGCGGCGTACAGGTCGAAGGGGTCGAACAGCTCGCGCCCGACGGCGCCGGCCATCCAGTCGGCGTCACGCTCCTCGCCCGCCTGGCTGGCGTCCTTGGACCCCTCCTCGGTGAGGTTCGACTGGAAGATCCCGGCGGCGGAGCGGGGCAGGAAGTCCTCGTAGACGATCGGCTCGCGGGTCACGGTCCCGTCGTCGCCGACCTCGTACGTGAAGTACCCCAGGCCCTGCCGGGCGAGCCCGGCCTCGGTGTCCGGGAAGACGCGACGCCACACGTCGGGCGTCGCGCCCTCCACGACGGCGGCGTCGTACCGCGCCCGCCCCTCGCGGGTCAGCGCGATCCCGCGCGCCTCGACCTCGCCGAAGCGCACGCGCAGGGAGTCCTGCACGACCTCGCCGTCCGGGGTGCGGAACGTCCGCGGCTCCGCGAGCGCGCGGAACGACGTCTGCCGCAGCAGCACGTCCGGCCCCTCCCACAGCGGCGGGCCCTGGATGGCGTCGATCATCGTGATGCCGCGCGCCTCCATGCGGGCGTACAGGTCGTCGATGTCGAGCACGCGCGGGGTGAGGTGGTTGATGTGCGTGGACGGCACGCCGCCGATGTCCGCCGCCACCGCGGACACGGCCTCCAGCTCCCGGTACCAGGCCTGGTCGACCGGCTCGCGCCCCAGCTCGAACGCGGCCGTGGCCAGGCGCAGGAACTCCGCGGCGTCGGCGGCGGACAGGCCGCCGTCGGCCTCCGCCCGGTCCGCGAGAGCCAGCAGCTCGGGCCCGAACAGCGACCGCCGCGTCAGGAAGGTGTCGAGCCGCGCCTGCAGGTCGGCGCTGAAGAACCGCCGGTCGGACGGCACCAGCATGGACGTGAAGACGCGGAACGGGTTCCGGGCCAGCTCGGCGCGGTCGGTCGGCCGGAACGCCGTGGAGATGACGGGCACGGAGGACGACGACGCGTCGCGCAGGTCGTAGAACCCCACCGGGTGCATCCCCATCGCGCCGAAGATCCGGGCGACCTGCTGCAGCTCCGCGGGGGTGCCCACGCGGATCGCGCCGTGCCGTTCGGCGGTGACGCGGTCGATGGAACCCAGCCGCTCGGCGTCGGCGCCGCGGGCGCGCACGACGTCGGCGTTGACGTCGTGGGACACCTCGAGCAGCGTCGTGTAGGCGGGCACCTCCCGCCCGTACATGTCGGAGAGCGAGCGCGCGAACGCGGCGCGGAGCTGCCACGGCTCGAAGTGGTCGGTCGTCACGGTGCGTGCGTCCTCTCTCAGATGATGTTGGCCTCGGTGCGCGACCGTCGCGCCCCGAACCGCCCGGCGTCGAACGCGGACACGTCGACCCCGTGTGCCGCGGGCGTCCCCGCCCGGCCGAGGTACAGGTCGGTCACGGCCTCGCCCACGGCGGGCGCCTGCAGGAAGCCGTGCCCGGAGAAGCCGCAGGCGTACAGGAGGCGCGCGCCGCCGGGGCCGGTCGGCGCCTCGCCGATCAGCGCGTCGTGGTCGGGGGTGAGCTCGTACAGCCCGGCCCAGCCGCCGGTCAGCGGGGCGTCGGCGAGCGCCGGGGTGGCGCGCGCGGCGAGCCCGCGCAGCCACGGCTCCCACGCCGGGTCGTACGCGGTGTCGAAGCCGACCGGGGTGTCCGGCTCCGAGGCACCCAGCAGCAGCGTGCCGCGGGCGTCCGCGTTGTGCAGGTAGAACGTGGTGCCGAAGTCGATGGTGAACGGCAGCGTCGGCGGCGCCGGCTCGAGGGGCGCGGTGAGGGCGATCTGGCGGCGCACGGGCTCGACGGGCAGGTCGATTCCCGCGAGCGCCCCGACGGCGCGCGACCAGGCCCCGGCGCACACCACGACGACGGGCGCGGTGACGGCGCCCCGGTCCGTGACGACCGTCGACCGGCCGTCCGGACCGGGCTCGACGGCGGTCACCGGGGCACCGGTGACGACGCTCGCCCCGTGCCGCCGCGCGCCGTCCGCGTACCCGGCGACGACGGCCGCCGGGTGCGCCCAGCCGTCGCGGGGCGCGAAGGCGGCGCCCGCGTACGCCGTCGCCGAGAGATAGGGGTTGAGCCGGCGGGCCTCGGCGACGGTGAGCAGGCGGCTGTCGACGCCGAGGGCGCGCTGCATCGCGACCGACCGCCCGAACAGCGCGACGTCGTCGTCGGTGGGCAGCGCGAACAGGTAGCCCGTCTGCCGGAGCCCGACGTCGCGGCCCGGTCGCTGCCGGAAGTCCTCGAAGAGCTCCAGGCTGCGGTGGCCCAGCGCCACGTTCGCCGGGTCGGAGAACTGCGCACGCACGCCGCCGATCGGCTTGCCCGAGCTCCCGCCGCCGAGCTCCCCCGACTCCACGAGCACGACGTGGGCACCCGCCTCCGCGAGGTGGAACGCGACCGACGCCCCCATCACCCCGCCGCCGACCACGACCGCGTCCGCCCGCGACGGCACCGCCTGGGAATGCTCCACCCGACCTCCTCGTCGACGCCGCCGGCGCGCACGTCATCGCGCCGCCGTGCCTGCGCCCATCGTGGACCCCGTGGAGCGTCCAGCACCATCGAAGATTCCTCGTCGAAACCGTCCAGGATCTCTGCACGGTTGTAGCCTGGCCGGATGGACACCGGTGCGGCCGAACCGCCGGGACGCGACCTGCCGTGGTCGGGACTGCGCGCGCTGCGCGCGCTCGCCGACCACCGCACGATGACCTCCGCCGCGGCGGCGCTCGGCTACACGACCGGCGCCGTCTCGCACCAGCTGGCGGCGCTCGCCCGGGCGGTGGGGACCGAGGTCGTCCGGCCGCACGGCCGCGGGGTCGCGCTCACCGAGGCGGGCCTCGCGCTCGCCGAGCGCGCCGAGGCCCTTCTGGCGGCCCAGCGCGACGCCGTCGACTCGGCCCGCGCGGCGAGCGGCGACGCGTCGGGCACCGTGCGGGTCGGCGCGTTCGCGACGGTCGCGGCCAGCCTCCTGCCCCAGCTCGTCGCGCGCGTGGCCGAGTCGCACCCGCGGATCACGCTGGTCGGTATCGAGCTCACCGTCGACGACGTGGCAGGCGCGGTGCGCCGCGGCGACGTCGACCTCGGTCTCGGCCTGGACTATCCCGGCGCGCCCATCCCCCGGCTCCCCGGAACGGCCCTCCGACCTCTGCGGACCGAGCGATTCGAGCTCGTGTCCACGCCTTCCTCGGACCTGCCGGCCCGCCTCCACCTCGCCGACCTCGCGGACATGACCTGGATCCTGCCCCCGCTGCCGACCCACTACGGCGCGGCGGTGCGGGGCGCCTGCCGCGCGGCCGGGTTCGAGCCCCGCGCCGCGCACGAGGTGAACGACACCTCCACGACGTTGGCCCTGGTGGCACAGGGGCTCGGCGTGACGCTCGCCACGCCGATCATGCTCACGCTGCGTCCCGCCCACGACCTGCGCACGACCACCCTGTTCGACCTCGTGGAGCGCGAGATCGTGCTGCTCGAGCCGTCGACGGCGCCTCGCCGTCCCGCGGTCGAGGCGGTGGCCCGGACCATCGAGGCCGTGGTGCACGGGACGGGCCGGTTCACGACCGGCTTGTGACGGGCATCACGGGCGAAGCCGACAACGCGCGTGTATCGGGAATGCGTGCCAACATCGTCGCGATCGCGTCGCCGCACGGGCGGCGCGAAGAGACTGGAGGTCCCCATGCCCGCATGGCTCATCCTCGTTCTGGTCGGCGTCGTCCTCGTGATCCTCGGGGTCGCGACGAGCATCGGCCAGTTCCTGATCTGGCTCGGCGTCATCGTCCTGGTCGCGAGCCTCGTGCTCGGGCTGGTGCGGCGAAGCCGCACCTGAGCGAGCAGCGTCAGGGGGACGCACGAAGGGGCTCGGGTCCGCTGCGGCGGACC
>NZ_JBHXAW010000090.1:0-14779 GCF_042726645.1 Isoptericola sp. NPDC060257 | reverse complement strand
GCCTGGTGCTGTTCATCGCGATGCGTGACCGGCGCGCGGAGAAGCGCGAAAACGAGGACGCACGAGCACAATCCTCGCGCGCGCCGTCGCCGGCGAGGCCGGGGTGCCGTTCTACTCGATCTCCGGCTCGGACTTCGTCGAGATGTTCGTCGGCGTCGGCGCCTCCCGCGTGCGCGACCTGTTCGAGCAGGCGAAGAACAACTCGCCCGCGATCATCTTCGTCGACGAGATCGACGCCGTCGGCCGCCACCGCGGGGCCGGCATGGGCGGCGGGCACGACGAGCGCGAGCAGACGCTGAACCAGATGCTCGTCGAGATGGACGGCTTCGACGTCAAGACGAACGTCATCCTCATCGCGGCCACCAACCGGCCCGACATCCTCGACCCGGCGCTGCTGCGGCCGGGCCGCTTCGACCGGCAGGTCGCGGTGGAGGCCCCCGACCTCAAGGGCCGCGAGCACATCCTCAAGGTGCACGCGCAGGGCAAGCCGATGGTCGAGAGCATCGACCTGGCCGTCGTCGCGCGCCGCACGCCCGGCTTCACGGGTGCGGACCTGGCGAACGTCCTCAACGAGGCCGCGCTGCTCACCGCGCGCAGCGGCGCCCAGCTGATCGACGACCGTGCGCTGGACGAGGCCATCGACCGCGTCATCGCCGGCCCGCAGAAGCGCACCCGCGTGATGAAGGTCAAGGAGCAGAAGATCACCGCGTACCACGAGGGCGGGCACGCCCTGGTCGCGGCGGCGATGCGCTACACGGACCCCGTCACCAAGGTGACGATCCTGCCGCGCGGCCGGGCCCTCGGCTACACGATGGTGATGCCGATGGAGGACAAGTACTCCACCACCCGCAACGAGCTGCTCGACCAGCTCGCGTACGCGATGGGCGGCCGCGTGGCCGAGGAGATCGTCTTCCACGACCCGACCACGGGCGCGAGCAACGACATCGAGAAGGCCACGGCGACCGCGCGCAAGATGGTCACCGAGTACGGCATGAGCGAGAAGGTCGGCGCGATCAAGCTCGGCAGCGGGTCCGGCGAGCCGTTCCTGGGCCGCGACATGGGCCACCAGCGCGACTACTCCGAGGCCGTCGCCGGCACCGTCGACCACGAGGTGCGCAAGCTCGTCGAGGCGGCGCACGACGAGGCGTGGCAGGTGCTCACCCAGTACCGCGACGTGCTCGACGACCTGGTGCTGCGCCTGCTGGAGAAGGAGACGCTCAACCAGGCGGAGCTCGCCGAGGTCTTCGCCCCCGTCGTCAAGCGCGAGCCGCGCGACGTGTGGCTGTCCAGCGAGCAGCGCACCGTGCACACGCGCGGCCCGATCATGACGGACGCCGAGCGCGCCGCGTCCAACGGCAACGGGCAGGTCGTCGTGCCGCAGGACGAGGCCGCCATCGTGGGCAACGAGAACGACCTGCAGGAGGCCGGGCCCGGCCTCGGCAGCGACACCGAGCCGCCGGCGACGGGGGACCACCGGTGACCGACCCGGTGACGGACCTGGGCATGCGGGCTGCCGTCGACGTGCCGCCGTACGACGCCGCCCGCGCGGAGGCCGCGGTCCGCGAGCTGCTGCTCGCGGTCGGCGAGGACCCGGACCGCGAGGGACTCAAGGAGACGCCGGCCCGCGTGGCCCGCGCGTACCAGGAGATCTTCGCGGGGCTCCGCCAGGAGCCGGAGGACGTGCTCACCACGACCTTCGACATCGGCCACGAGGAGATGGTGCTGGTCCGCGACATCGAGGTGTACTCGACGTGCGAGCACCACCTCGTGCCGTTCCACGGCGTCGCGCACGTGGGCTACATCCCCAACACCGACGGCCGCATCACAGGCCTGTCGAAGCTGGCGCGCCTCGTCGAGGTGTACGCCCGTCGCCCGCAGGTGCAGGAGCGCCTGACGACGCAGGTCGCGGACGCGCTGGTGCGCATCCTCGAGCCGCGCGGCGTCCTCGTGGTGGTGGAGTGCGAGCACCTGTGCATGTCGATGCGCGGGGTGCGCAAGCCCGGCTCGCGGACCGTCACGTCGGCGGTGCGCGGCATCATGCAGAACGCGACCACGCGCGCCGAGGCCATGAGCCTCATCACGGGACGGTGACCCGGGCATGACGGCGCACCCGCGCGACGCGGTGGTCGCCGGGCTCCCGGAGCTGTCCGGCGTGGGCCGGTGCCTCGTCATGGGCGTCGTGAACATCACGCCCGACTCGTTCTCCGACGGCGGCCGCTGGTTCGACGCCGACGCGGGCGTGCAGCACGGCCTCGACCTGCTGGCCGAGGGCGCCGAGATCCTGGACGTGGGCGGCGAGTCGACCCGGCCGGGCTCGGCCCGCGTGGTCGAGGCGGAGGAGCTGCGCCGCGTGGTCCCCGTCATCGAGCGGCTGGCCGCGCACGGCGCCGTCGTGTCGGTGGACACGACGCGCGCGTCCGTCGCCGAGGCGGCCGTCGCGGCAGGGGCGCGGATCGTCAACGACGTGTCGGGCAGCTACGCGGACCCCCGCATGGGGCACGTCGTGGCGGAGACGGGTGTGGCGTACGTCGCGATGCACTGGCGCGGCCACGCGGACGTCATGGACAGCCTCGAGGTGTACGACGACGTCGTCGCGGAGGTGCGCGACGAGCTCGCGGCGCGCATGGACTCGCTGGTCGCGGTGGGCGTGGACCCGGAGCAGCTCGTGCTCGATCCGGGGCTGGGCTTCTCGAAGGCCGGGGTGCTGAACTGGCCGATCCTCGCGCACCTGGACGCCCTGAGCTCCCTCGGCCGCCCGGTGCTGGTGGGCGCCTCGCGCAAGCGCTTCCTGGGGCACCTGCTGGAGGGCACGCGCGGCCTGTCCGCCGACGAGCCCGCGCCGCCCCTCGAGCGCGACGACGCCACCGCCGCGATCTCCGCGCTGTCCGCCGCCGCCGGCGCGTGGGCGGTGCGGGTGCACGCCGTGCGTGCCAGCGCCGACGCCGTCCGGGTCGCGGACGCCTGGACGTCGGCCTCCCGCGACGTGTTGGATGCCGGGATGACCGCACCGGTACACCCCACCCACGCCGTGGGCGGAGCAGGAACCGCCGCTGATGAGGAGGGCCCATCGTGACGTTCGCCGCAGCCGTACCGGGACCGGACGGACAGCCGCTCGACCAGATCCGCCTCGCCGGCGTCACGGCGACAGGGCACCACGGGGTGCTCGCGCACGAGCGCGCCGACGGCCAGGTCTTCAGCGCCGACGTCGTGCTGCACCTGGACACCCGGGCCGCCGCGTCGTCGGACGACCTCGGGCAGACCGTGAGCTACGCGGACGTCGCCCAGGACGTGCACGACGTCCTCGCGGGCTCCCCGGTCGACCTCGTGGAGACCGTCGCCGAGCGGATCGCCGCCGTCGTGCTGGGCCACGCGGCCGTGCAGGCCGTCGACGTGCGGGTGCACAAGCCGCAGGCGCCGATCCCGGTCCCGTTCGACGACGTCGCGATCGTCGTGCGCCGCGACCGCGCTCGCATGCCCGTGGTCGACGCCGCCCCGGCCGACGAGCCCGCCGAGACGGCGGTGCCCGTCGCCGCGGCCGTGCCCGTCCCGCCGCTCGAGCCGGCCGTGACGCACGCGCCCGTGCCGCCGGCCCCGGTCGCGGCGGTGCCGGTCGAGCCCGCCGAGGCCACGGCGCCCGCCGAGGCGCCCGCGCCGCCCCGCGCCGACCCGTTGGACGCCACCCCCGCGGAGCCGGTCGACGTCGTGCTGGCGCTCGGGGCGAACCTCGGGGACGCGCAGGTCACGCTCCGCCAGGCCGTGACGGACGTGGACCGCCTGCCGGGCGTGCAGGTCATGGAGGTCTCGCCGCTCGCCCGCACCGCCGCCGTCGGGGGGCCGGAGCAGCCGGACTACCTCAACGCGGTGCTCGTCGTGCGGACCACCTTGTCGCCGCGCGACCTGCTGCGCAGCACGCAGCAGGTGGAGGCCCAGCACGGTCGCGTCCGCGACGAGCGCTGGGGACCGCGGACCCTCGACGTCGACATCGTGCAGTACGGGTCGCTCGTCGTGACGGCGCCCGACCTCGAGCTGCCGCACCCGCGCGCGAAGGAGCGGGCCTTCGTGCTCGTGCCGTGGGCCGAGGTGGCGCCTGACGCGCTGCTCGGCGGGCCCGGCGGCGGCCCCGTCGGCCAGCTCGCGGTGACCGCCCCCGACCGCGCCGGCATCCGCTGGCTCGCGCTCGACTGGCTGACCGGCCCGACGCAGAGCACCGGGCAGGTCTCCGCCGCGGCGGCCGACGCGGCGCCGTCCACCCCGGTGCCGCAGTCCGCACCGGCGGCGCCCGCCGACGAGCCTGACGACCAGGCTGCCCACCAGCCCGGGCACGAGCCAGCCGACGCCGCCCAGGCGTCGTACGCGCCGGAGGCCTACGCCGAGTCGTACGCGCCGGAGCCCTCCACCCCGGAGACCTACGCCCCGGAGACCTACGCGCCGGAGGCCTACACCCCGGAGACCTACGCGCCGGAGGCGTACCCCGCGGAGCCCGCACAGACCCCCCGGTCCGCCGAGCCCACGTCGGGGAGCAGCCCGGTCGTGGAGCAGTACGTGCCCGAGCAGTACGCACCCGAGCAGTACGCGCCGGAGCCGTACCTGCCGGTGCCCCCGGCGGCCGAGCCACCCGTCGTCGAGCCCCGGGTCGTCGAGCCGCCTGCCGTGCCGGAGCCGCGCCGGGAGGACCCGCCCGCACCGGAGGCGCGCGCCGTCGTGGCCGACCCGTTCGGCCCCGACCCCGACCAGCCGGTCATGCCGCGCCCGTTCGCTCCCGTCGGGTCGCCCGCGCCGATCGCCGCGGAGCCGCGTGGCGACGCCCCGGAGGCCCCGCACGCGCCGGTGCCCCCGGCCCCGGCGAGCCCGTTCCCCGCGCCCGCCGACCCGTCGGAGCGGCCGTCGGGCCCGGCGGCGCCGCCCGCCGCGTCGTCGTTCGCCCCGCCGGCCCCGCGGCACGACCCGGTGCCGCCGGCCCCCGCGCCCGTCGCCGACCTGCCCGCCTTCCCGGACCCGTTCGCCCCGCTGCCGGAGGCGCACCCCGGCCCGCTGCCCGGTCACGCCGCCCCGCAGGAGCGGTTCGGGGAGGACGGCCGCTGAGATGCGCCGCACCTCCGTCCGCCTCCTCGCCGTCGTCGCCGCCGTGGTGGCGGTCGGCGGTGCCGGGCTGCTCCGGCTGCTCGAGTCGCGCGGCGTCTACCTGCCCACCGTCGCGTGGGTGGAGGACGTCGCGATGCTCGCGCTGGCGGGCGTCATCTTCTGGATGGGCTGGGCGGTGCGCGCGTACCAGAAGGGCGACCGCCCGGACCTCGACCCGATGCGCGCGGCCCGCACGTTCGTGCTCGCCAAGGCGGGGGCGCTGACCGGAGCGCTGCTCGCCGGGCGGTACGTCGCGAGCCTGCTCGTCGTCCTGGGTCAATTGCAGATCGAGGCGCGCCGCGACCAGGCGGTCGCCGCCGCCATCGCGGCGGCGTGCGCCGTGGTGCTGTGCGTCGTGGGGCTGGTCGTGGAGAAGTTCTGCCAGCTGCCGCCGTCCGACGACCCCGACGGGGGCGACACCGAGGAGCACGCGGACCCCTTGCCGTCGTGACCGGCACCGCCGGTACAGACCGGCGCAGACCGGTGTCGTCCGGAGGTCGGACGCGGGACGGTGCGGATGGGCCGGTCGGACGATGTGGCCGGCGGGTCCCCGGATGGAAGGATGGACCCATGACCAGCATCCCCGCGGGCGCCGACCCGTCGACCACGCGGCAGACGGGCCCCTTCGACCCGCCCGGCGTCGTCTGGCAGGGCGTGTCGCCTCGGCTCGTCCCGGCGCGCCTCATCTCGACGTCCGTGACGCTGGCCCTGCCGATCGTCGCCGGCGTGGTGCTCGCCGTCCTCGTCTCGCCGTGGTTCTGGCTGCTCGCCGGGGTGCCGGCCGCGCTGCTGGTGTGGGCGCTGCTGCTGGTGCCGCGCCAGGTCCGCGCGATCGGGTACGCGGAGCGCGACGACGACCTGCTGATCCGCAAGGGCATCATGTTCCGCACGCTCGTCGTCGTGCCCTACGGCCGCATGCAGTACGTGGACGTGGAGGCGGGTCCGCTGGACCGCAAGCTCGGCATCGCGAAGGTGCAGCTGCACACCGCGTCGGCCAGCACCGACGCGGACATCCCCGGCCTCGTGCCCGACGAGGCAGAGCGCCTGCGTGACCGCCTCACCGCGCGGGGCGAGGCGAGGCTGGCGGGCCTGTGAGCGAGCCGAGCCCCGAGCGGGCCCCTGAGACGGGTCACGCGCCGACGCACGAACCGGCCGGGCAGGAGCAGGGCGGGCAGGAGCAGGCCGGGCAGGAGCAGGAGTGGCGCCGCGTGCACCCGGTCACGCCGTTCGTGCGGGGCTGGGCGGCCGTGGTGGCGATCCTCGTCATCGGCGGGCAGCAGGTGCTCGACGACGTGTCGAACGCGGTCAGGGCGGTCGACTCGATCCGCAGCCTGTGGTGGGTGGTGATCCTCGCGCTGGTGCTGCTCGTCGCGATCATCTTCGGCTACGCGGCGCTGGCCTGGCGCATGACGGCGTACGCGGTGGACGACGACGCCGTGCGGCTGCGCAAGGGCATCCTGTTCCGCCAGCAGCGGCACGCCCGCCTCGACCGGCTGCAGGCGATCGACGTGCGGCAGCCGCTGCTCGCGCGGTTGTTCGGGCTGGCGGAGCTGCGCCTGGAGGTGGCGGGCGGCTCCGACTCGGGCGTGGCCATCGGGTTCCTCAAGGAGGCGGACGCGCAGCGCCTGCGTGCCGACCTGCTCGCGCGCGCGGCCGGGGTCAAGGCGGCCCGCCGCACCGACCTGTCCGACGCACGGCCCACCGGGGCAGGCCCAGCGCCGGACACCACGACGGCGCCCGCGGACCTGTCGGACGCCCGGCCCGCAGGAGCAGCCCACGCGTCCGACGACGGGCAGGACGGCGTCGCGCCCGAGGCGCCCGAGCGCCAGGTGTACGAGGTGCCGGCGACGCGCCTGCTGCAGTCGCTGCTGCGGATGCCGGGCGTGTGGATCGGCGTCCTGGTGCTCATCGGCGTCGGGGTGGCCGTCGCCGTCACCCGCGAGGTGAGCATCCTGTTCTCGGCGCTGCCCGCGATCCTCGGCGTCGGCGGCTACATCTTCCAGCGGTTCGCGGGGGAGTTCGGCTTCCGGGCCGCGCTGTCGCCGGACGGCATCCGGTTGCGCCACGGCCTGCTGGAGACCCGCGCGCAGACGATCCCGCCGGGCCGCGTGCAGGCGGTGTCGCTCACGCAGGGCCCGCTGTGGCGCGGGCCCGACTGGTGGCGCGTCAAGGTCAACGTGGCCGGCTACGGCGGCGGCGAGGGGCAGCAGCAGGGCGAGCAGCAGCACGTGCTCCTGCCGGTCGGGCCGCGCGAGGAGGCGCTCACGGCGCTGTGGCTCGTGCTGCCCGACCTCGAGGTCGAGAACCCCGACGAGACGCTGGCGCTGCTCGACGAGGCCCTCACCGGCGACGCCCGCACGGACCGCTGGTTCGTCACCAGCCCGCGCAGCGCCCGCCTGCTCGACCCGTGGAGCTGGCGCCGCAACGGCTACGCGGTCACGGGCCGCGCGCTGCTGGCGCGCGGGGGCCGCTTCGTCCGCTCGCTCGAGGTGGTGCCGCACGAGCGCACCCAGTCCCTCGGGATCGAGCAGGGGCCGTGGCAGCGACGGCGCGGCCTCGCGTCGTTCGTGCTGCACTCGACGCCCGGCCCGATCAGCCCGGCCGTCCACCACCTCGCCGAGGACGAGGCCGCGCGCCTGCTCGGCGAGCAGTCCTCCCGCGCCCGGGCCGCCCGCGCCCACGCGGGGCCGGAGCGCTGGATGCAGGGGCGAGGATGAGCGCGCCCGACGACGACCGCCCGGATTCCGCGCCGTCGTCCGCACCATCGTCGGTCCCACCGTCCGCGCGCCCCGGCCGCCTCGGCGTCGGCGTCGTCGGCGCCGGCCGGGTGGGGGCTGTCCTCGGTAGCGCGCTGCGCGCGGCGGGTCACACGGTGGTGGGCGCGAGCGGGGTCAGCGAGGAGTCGCGGGAGCGGATCGCGACGCTCCTGCCGGGCGTGCCGCACCTCGAGGTGACCGACGTCGTGGAGCGCGCCGAGATGGTGCTGCTCGCGGTGCCCGACGACGCGCTCGCGGAGGTCGTGAGCGGCCTGGCGGCGCTCGGCGCGTGGCAGCCCGGGCAGCTCGTCGTGCACACGTCCGGCCGGTACGGTGTGGGCGTCCTCGACCCGGCGCGGAAGGCCGGTGCCATCCCGGTGGCGCTGCACCCGGCGATGACGTTCACGGGCACGTCGCTCGACCTGCACCGGCTGGAGGGCTGCACGTTCGCGGTCACGGCGCCGTCGGCCGTGCAGCCGATCGGCCAGGCGCTCGTCGTCGAGGTCGGCGGGGAGCCGGTGATCGTCGCGGAGGAGGCCCGCGGGCTCTACCACGCGGCCCTCGCGCACGGCGCGAACCACCTCGTGGTGCTGGTGGCGCAGGCCGCCCAGGCGCTCGCGGCGGCCGGCATCGAGCAGCCGGGGCGCGCGCTCGCGCCGCTCCTGTCCGCCGCGCTCGACGGCGCGACGCGCGCCGCCGACGTGCCCGACGGGCCGGGGGCGATCACGGCCCTCACCGGCCCGGTGTCGCGCGGCGACGTCGGCACGGTGCGCACGCACCTCGACGCCCTGCGGGCGCTGGCGGCCGGGACGGGCGCCACCGACGTGCCGGCGTCGTACACCGAGCTGTCGCGCGGTGCCACGAGCCGTGCGCTCGCCGCGCACCGCATCGACGACCGCGCGGCCCGCGAGCTGCTCGACGCCCTCGCGCCGCCGCCCGCGTCCCACCCCGACGACCCGCAGGAGCCCCGATGACCACCACCCCGCACGCGCCCGCCGTCGTGAGCTCCCGGGCGGACCTGCACGACGCGCTCGGGGCATGGACGCTGTCCGGCCCGGAGCCGACGGACCGCCGCGCCGTCGTCATGACCATGGGCGCCCTGCACGAGGGGCACCTGCAGCTGGTGCGGGCGGCCCGCGAGGCGGCCGGCCCCACCGGCCAGGTGATCGTGACGATCTTCGTCAACCCGCTGCAGTTCGGTGCGGGGGAGGACCTGGACCGCTACCCGCGCGACCTGGACGGCGACGTCGCGAAGCTGGCGAGCGTCGGCGCGGACGTCGTCTTCGCGCCCACCCCGGACGTCGTCTACCCCGACGGCGACCCGATCGTGCGGGTGTCGGCGGGCCGGGTCGGCGAGGTGCTGGAGGGCGAGACGCGCCCCGGCCACCTCGACGGCGTGCTCACCGTGGTGCTCAAGCTCATGCACCTGACGCGCCCCGACGTCGCGCTGTTCGGGGAGAAGGACGCCCAGCAGCTGCTGGCCGTGCGCCGCATGGTGCGCGACCTGGACGTGGACGTCGAGGTGCTCGGCGTGCCGATCGTGCGCGACGCCGACGGGCTCGCGCTGTCCTCGCGCAACGCCTACCTGTCCGACGACGAGCGGGCCTCGGCGCTCGCGCTCTCGAGGGCCCTGCGCGCCGGCGCGGACGCGGCCGGCGGGGGTGCGTCGGCGGTCGTGGAGGCGGCCTCGGGAATCCTGGACGGGGCCGCGGGCGTTGAGGTCGATTACCTCGCACTCGTCGACCCGACTACCGTGGACCCGGTGCCCGCGGACTTCCGCGGCACCGCCCTCCTCCTCGTGGCGGCGCGTACGGGCGCCACCCGACTGATCGACAACCAGGCCGTGGACCTCGCCGGCAGCCCTGCCAGCGGCCCTGCTACCGGTGAGGACCCCCAGGAGAACGCCAGTGACTGAGCACGCGAACCGCCCCGCCTCCCTGCAGCGGCCGATGATGATCGGCAAGATCCACCGCGCCACGGTGACGCAGGCGGACCTGCACTACGTCGGCTCGATCACCATCGACGCCGACCTCCTCGACGCGGCCGACCTCTACCCGGGCCAGCAGGTCGACGTGGTGGACGTCACCAACGGCGGCCGCCTCACGACCTACGTCATCCCGGGCGAGCGCGGCGGTCGCCAGGTGAGCATCAACGGCGCGGCCGCGCACCTGGTGCACCCCGGGGACACGGTCATCGTCATCGCGTACGGCACGATGTCGGACGCCGACGCGCGCACGTACTCCCCGGCCGTCGTGTTCGTCGACCCGGAGAACCGGATCGTCGAGCTCGACGACGACCCGGGACAGGTGCCCGACGGCTTCGGCCTGGAGTCCAGCGGCGTGCCCTTCGCGGCCGTCCGGTGACGCCCCCGGTGAACCGTCCGTGACCGGGCCGCGGCTGGCCCGCGCCCTCGCCGCCCCCGCCCCCGGCTGGACGACGGCCGCCGACGCGATCGTCGTCGGCACCGGCATCGCCGGGCTGACCGCGGCGCTGGAGCTGCGCTCGCGCGTGCCGGGCGTGCTGCTCGTCACCAAGGGCGCGCTCTCGTCCGGCTCCACGGTGTGGGCGCAGGGCGGCATCGCCGCGGCCCTGCACCCCGACGACACCCCCGACGCCCACCTCACGGACACGCTGGCGGCCGGCGGCGGCCTCAGCGACCCGGAGGCCGTGCGCGTGCTCGTCACGGAGGGCCCGGACCGCGTGCGCGAGCTCGTGGCCCGCGGCACGTCGTTCGACGTCGGCCCGGACGGCGGCATCGCCCTCACCCGCGAGGGCGGGCACCGCGCCGACCGCATCGCGCACGCCGGCGGCGACGCGACCGGGGCCGAGATCTCCCGCGCCCTGGTCGCGCAGATCGAGGCGGTGCGCGACGACCCGGGCATCGAGGTGCTCGAGAACGCGCTGGTGCTCGACGTCCTCACCGGAGCCCCGGGCCCCGACGGGCACCGCTCGGTCGCCGGCGTCACGCTGCACGTGCGCGGCGCGGGCAGCCGCGACGGCGTGGGCGCCGCGCTGGCGCCGTTCGTGGTGCTCGCGACCGGCGGCATCGGGCAGGTGTTCCGCTCGTCGACCAACCCGCCCGGCGCGACGGGGGACGGCATCGCCGCCGCGCTGCGCGCGGGCGCGGCCGTGGGCGACCTGGAGTTCGTCCAGTTCCACCCCACCGTGCTGTGGCAGGGCATGGGAGCCAAGGGGCAGCTGCCGCTCATCAGCGAGGCGGTGCGCGGCGAGGGCGCGCTGCTGCTCGACGTCGACGGCGCCCGCTTCATGCCGGCCGAGCACGAGCTGGCCGAGCTGGCGCCGCGGGACGTCGTCGCGCACGCCATCGTGCGGCGGATGGCCGCGACGAACGCCGACCACGTGCTGCTCGACGCCCGCCACCTCGGGGCGGGCTTCCTGCGCCGCCGCTTCCCGACCATCACGGCCCGCCTGCTGGCCCAGGGCATCGACTGGACCGAGGAGCCGGTGCCGGTGGCGCCCGCCCAGCACTACCACTCGGGCGGCGTCGTGACCGACCCGCGCGGCCGCACCTCGGTGCCCGGCCTGTACGCGGTCGGGGAGGTGGCGTGCACGGGCGTGCACGGCGCCAACCGGCTGGCCTCCAACTCGCTGCTCGAGGGCCTGGTCTTCGCCCACCGCGCCGCGCGCGACGTCGTGCGGCAGGTCGAGGACGGCGGGCCGCGCCGGGCCCCCGAGCCCGAGGAGCGCCCGGGCGGGGCGGCGCTCGTCGCGGCGGCAGCCCGTTCGCGCGTGCAGCGCGCGACGTCGGACGGCGCGGGCCCCGTGCGGTCGGAGGAGTCGCTGGAGCGCGCAGCGCAGGCGCTGGCCGGGGTCCGGACGGACGCCCACCGCGCGACCGACGTCGTCGCAGACCCGCAGGTCGCCGAGTGGGAGACCACCACCGTGCACCAGGTCGCCAGCGCGCTGGTGCACGCCGCCCGCGTGCGCGAGGAGTCCCGCGGAGGGCACTTCCGCACCGACTTCCCCGCGCCGGACCCGGCGTGGCGGCGCCGCGTCACGCTCGCCCTCGACGAGGACGGCACCCTCCGCGAGGTGGAACGAGCCCGCGAGGTAGTACCGAATCTGCCGAGGTAGTACGAGACTCCGCGAGGTAGCACTCGGCAGGCCCGGTACCACCTCGCGGAGGGTAGCGTTGCGCACCGTGACCGACCTGCGCCCGGACCTCTCCCGCGACCTGCCCGTGCACGACCAGCCGTCCGCCGTCGAGCCCGGGCTGGACGCGGCATGGGTCGCCCGCGTCGTCGAGACCGCGCTGGACGAGGACCTCGGCGCGGCGCCCGGCCGCGACGTCACGACGCAGGCGACGGTGCCGGCGTCGGCCACGGGCACCGCGGACCTCGTGGCCCGGTCGGCGGGCACCGTCGCGGGGCTCGTCGTGGTGGCGGAAGTGCTGCGCCAGGTCGCCGGTCGTCTCGGGCTCCCGGCCCCGACCGTGACGTTCCACGCGCAGGACGGCGACGCCGTCGCGCCCGGGCAGGTGCTCGCCGCCCTCGCGGGCCCCGTGCAGGTGCTCCTCGTCGCGGAGCGGACGCTGCTCAACCTCGCCTCCCGCGCGTCGGGGGTCGCGACGGCGACGGCGGCCTGGTCGCGCGAGCTCGCCGGCACGGGCGCCCAGGTGCTCGACACCCGCAAGACGACGCCGGGCCTGCGAGCCCTGGAGAAGTACGCCGTCCGCGCCGGCGGCGGCACCAACAAGCGCATGGGCCTGCACGACGTCGCGATGGTCAAGGACAACCACGTCGTCGCGGCGGGCTCGGTGCAGGGTGCGATCGGCGCCGTCCGCCGCACCTTCCCCGACGTGCTGGTCCAGGTCGAGGCCGACACCACCGCCCAGGCGATGGAGGCGCTCGACGCCGGCGCGGACTTCCTGCTGCTCGACAACATGCCCACGCCCGTCCTCGCCGCGACCGTCGCCGCGGTCCGCGAACGCCAGGGGCGCGACGGCGTGCCCGCGCACGTCGAGCTGGAGGCGACGGGCAACCTCACGCTGGACCGGGCCCGCGAGGTCGCCGGCACCGGCGTCGACTACCTGTCCGTCGGCGCGCTCACGCACTCCGCCCCGATCCTCGACCTGGCGCTCGACCTGCGCGCGTGATCCCGGCCCGCGGCGTCCTGACCGCGTCCGACCCCGCCGGGCGGGTGTGAGGTGCGTCGCCCGTAGAATCGACGGGTGACCTCCCCGCAGAACCCCGCCTCCGCCGTGCCCGCCGTCGACCCCGCGATCGACTCCGCGGCCACGGACGACCTCCCGGAGCAGATGCGCGTGCGCCGGGAGAAGCGCGACCGGCTCCTGGAGCAGGGTGTCGAGCCCTACCCGGTGAGCCTGCCGGTCACGCACTCGATCGCCGAGGTCCGGGCCGGCTACGAGCACCTCGAGGCGGGCCAGGAGACGGACGACGTCGTCGGCGTCGCCGGCCGCGTCGTGTTCCTGCGCAACACCGGCAAGCTGTGCTTCGTCACCCTGCAGGACGGCGAGGGGCGCCGCCTGCAGGCGATGCTCAGCCTCAAGGAGGTCGGCGAGGAGTCGCTGGCGTCGTTCAAGACCGACGTCGACCTGGGCGACCACCTGTTCGTGCACGGCCGGGTGGGCTCCTCCCGGCGCGGCGAGCTGAGCGTGTTCGCCGACAGCTGGGCGATGGCGGCCAAGGCCCTGCGCCCGCTGCCCGTGCTGCACAAGGACCTCTCGGAGGAGGCGCGGGTCCGCCAGCGGTACGTCGACCTCATCGCACGGCCCGCGGCCCGCGAGATGGTCCGCACCCGCGCCGGCGTCGTCCGCTCGATGCGCGACAACTTCCACGACCGCGGGTTCCTCGAGATCGAGACGCCGATGCTGCAGACCATCGCGTCCGGCGCCTCGGCGCGCCCGTACCGCACGCACATGAACGCGTACGACATCGACCTCTTCCTGCGGATCGCGCCGGAGCTCTTCCTCAAGCGCGCGGTCGTCGGCGGCATCGAGAAGGTTTTCGAGATCAACCGTAACTTCCGTAACGAGGGCGCGGACTCGACGCACTCTCCGGAGTTCGCGATGCTCGAGGCCTATGAGGCGTACGGCGACTACAACACGATCGGCGCGCTCACCCAGGATCTCGTGCAGAAGGCCGCTCTCGACGTTCTCGGCACCACGACGGTCACCCTTCCGGACGGCGAGGAGTACGACCTCGGCGGCGAATGGGCGCAGATCACGATGTACGGATCCCTCTCGGAGGCGATCGGCGAGGAGATCACGCCCGAGACGACCGTCGACCACCTTCTCGCCCTCGCCGAGAAGGCCGAGATCTCGGTGGACCCGAAGAAGACGAACCACGGCAAGCTCGTCGAGGAGCTGTGGGAGCACCACGTGGGCGACGACCTCTACGCGCCGACCTTCGTGCGCGACTTCCCGGTCGAGACCTCTCCGCTGGTGCGCGCGCACCGCACGATCCCGGGTGTCGTCGAGAAGTGGGACCTGTACGTGCGCGGCTTCGAGCTGGCCACGGGGTACTCCGAGCTCGTGGACCCCGTCGTCCAGCGCCAGCGGTTCGAGGACCAGGCGCGCCTCGCCGCCGCGGGCGACGACGAGGCGATGGCGCTCGACGAGGACTTCCTCACCGCGATGGAGCACGCGATGCCGCCGTCGGGCGGCATGGGCATGGGCGTCGACCGGCTCCTCATGGCGCTCACCGGCCTCGGAATCCGCGAGACCATCCTTTTCCCGCTCGTCAAGCCGACGGCCTGAACGAAAGTCATCCCATGGACACCTTTCTCGCGATCATGAGCGGGCTCGCCCCGTCGGTCGGCGTGGGCCTGCTGTTCTGGCTCGCGATGCGCAAGATCCTGCACGCGGACCGGAACGAGCGGATCGCGCTCGAGAGGATGGACGCGGAAGAGGCGGCGGCCGC
>NZ_JBHXAW010000089.1:0-14965 GCF_042726645.1 Isoptericola sp. NPDC060257 | reverse complement strand
GCGCCCCCCTCGGGAGGCGCCTCGTCCGACGTCTGGAGGGGCCCGCACGGCCCCGGTGCACGATGTGATCGAGCGGGTGTCCCGCGGATTTCATCAGGTGCCGAGAGCCGTGTAGAGTCTTCTCCGCTGCCCCGATAGCTCAGTCGGCAGAGCGTCTCCATGGTAAGGAGAAGGTCAAGGGTTCGATTCCCTTTCGGGGCTCTGTGATGTGACGCGGGACCGTCGTCTTCGTCTGAGGACGCATGGTCCTGCGTTCCGTCACGCGCGGCGGGGTAGCTCAGCTGGTCAGAGCGCACGACTCATAATCGTGAGGTCGCGGGTTCGAGCCCCGCCCTCGCTACCGACATCATCACGGTTCGACGGCCGGCGTCGGACCGGCCTGTTCCTTGATTCACGTGGCGCCTTCCGGGGGCGCGAGAGGTGACACACCATGGCTGCCAAGAGCGCGGACGTCCGCCCGAAGATCACGCTCGCCTGCGTGGACTGCAAGGAGCGGAACTACATCACGAAGAAGAACCGCCGCAACGACCCCGACCGTCTCGAGCTGGCGAAGTTCTGCCCGCGCTGCGGCAAGCACACGTCGCACCGCGAGACCCGCTGACCCAGCCCTCGACGGATCACCGCACCGACGTGGCGAACCCCGACTTCGCTGGCCGCGAGTACCCGGCCACCGCCCCCTACTCCGTGGGGCGCGAGAAGCTCCGTGAGTTCGCCTCCGCCGTCGGTGCCGCCCACCCCGCGCACCACGACCTCGTGGCGGCGCGGGGTCTCGGCTATCCGGACCTCGTCGCGCCCCCCACGTTCGCCGTCGTCGTCGCACAGCGGGCCGAGGCACAGTACGTCCAGGACCCGGACGCCGGGATCGACTTCTCGCGAGTCGTCCACGCGGACGAGAAGTTCACGCACCACCGACCGATCGTCGCGGGCGACGAGCTGGTCACGGTGCTCCACGTGGACTCCGTGACCGAGCGGGCCGGCATCGCGATGGTGACGACGCGCTGCGAGATCTTCGCGGCCGTGGACGGCGCGGCCGGCGACGGCACCCGCGAGCCCGTCGCGACCGTCTCCTCGAGCCTCGTGATCCGCGGGGAGGACTCCTGATGACCCGCCCCGCCCTCGCGGACCTCACCGTCGGCGACGCCGTCGCCACCGGGACGGTCGAGCTCGACCGAGCCCGCCTCGTGCGCTACGCCGGGGCCAGCGGCGACTTCAACCGGATCCACTGGGACGAGTCCTTCGCCACTGGCGTCGGGCTGCCCGACGTCATCGCCCACGGGATGCTGACGATGGGCTCCGTCGTCGGCGTCGTCGCCGACTGGGCGGGGGACCCGGGCGCCGTCGTCGCCTACCAGACGCGCTTCACGAAGCCGGTCCCGGTCCCGCACGACGGCACCGCCCTCGTCGAGGTCTCCGCCGCCGTGGGCGCGATCGACGCCGACGCCGGCACGGTGCGCGTCGACCTCACGGTGACGCACGAGGGCACCAAGGTGCTGGGCCGCTCGCAGGCGACCGTCCGCCTCTCCTGACCTTTCCTCCCGCGCTCGAGCGCGGCCGCCGATCTCGTCGCGCCGAGGCGCGACGAGATTTTTTACGTCTATCACTTCCCATGAAACGGGATTTCACGGTTCGATGACGAGGTGCGCCCGTGAGCGCACTCCGTCCTCGAGAGGAGCACTCCCCGTGAGATCCGTACGACGACGCACCACCGGGCTGGCGGCCGCCGGCCTCCTCCTGCCCCTGGTCACGATCCCCGCGGTCGCCGCGGGGGCCGGGCCGTCCACCGCCCCCACGTCCGACGTGACCTGCGACGCCGTCGTCGCCGCGCCGGACCGGGAGTCCGCGTTCGCCGCCGCGAGCGACGCCACCGGCGTCCCCGCCGACCTGCTCAAGGCCGTCTCCTACATGGAGTCCCGCTGGGACCAGCACGCCGGCACCGCCAGCGCCGACGGCGGCTACGGCCTGTTCAACCTGCTCGACCACGCGCCCGAGGCGCCCGACGGGGCCGGCAAGGACGCCACGCCCCGCGCTGCCGTGAGCGAGCTCGACCGCGCCGCCGCCCTCACCGGGCTGTCCGCCGCCGAGCTCCGGTCCGACGCCGCCGCGAACACCTGCGGCGCCGCCGCGCTGCTGGCCTCCTACCAGGGCGACGCGGGGCAGGGGACGGGCGACGGTCTCGCGTCCTGGGGCACGGCGGTCGCACGGCTGGGCGGCTCGCCGTCGTTCGCCGACCGGGTCTACTCGACCCTGCGCAAGGGCGAGAGCCGGACGACCGACGACGGCGGGCACGTGACCCTCGCCGCCCGGCCCGACGCCGTCCTGCCCGAGGCGTCCACGGCCGCGGCGAGCGACCCGGCCGCCGACTGCCCGCCCGACCTGGGCTGCGAGTGGCTGCCCGCGCCCTACGCGAAGGGCAGCGCCGACCTGCCGGACGACACCGGGAACTACGGCAACCACGACCAGGCCGACCGCACGGGCGAGGGCGGCCCGTCGATCGACTACATCGTCATCCACGACACGGAGACGGCGTACGAGCCGAGCGTGCGCCTGGTCACCGACCCCACCTACCTGGCGTGGAACTACACGCTGCGCTCGTCGGACGGGCACGTGGCGAACCACCTCGAGCCCTCCGACGTCGGCTGGCACGCGGGCAACTGGTACATGAACATGCACTCGATCGGCCTGGAGCACGAGGGCTGGGCCGGCACGTCGGGCTGGTTCACCGAGGCGATGTACCAGTCGTCGGCCGAGCTCGTGCGCTACCTGGCCGACGAGTACGACGTCCCGCTCGACCGTGCCCACGTCATCGGGCACGACCAGATCCCCGGCATCCTGCCCGGGTACACCAAGAGCGTGCACTGGGACCCGGGCCCGTACTGGGACTGGGAGCACTACTTCGAGCTGCTCGGCGCGCCGATCGGCGGCGGTCTGGACACGACGGCGGACGTCGCGCCGGGCGACGTCGTCGAGGTGGTCGCCGGCTACGACGACAACGCGAACCCGGTCACGGGGTGCGAGCAGGCGTCCCCGGGCTCCGGGGACTGCGTCGCGGGCGCGGGCACGAACTTCGCGGTCGCGTACCAGCAGCCCTCGCTCGACGCCCCGTACGCCCGCGACCCGGGCTGGAAGCCGAACGGCGCGGACGGCACGACGTACGCCAGCGACATCAGCGCGCGCGTGAACTCTGGCCACAAGCTCGTCGTCGCGCAGGTGCAGGGCGAGTGGCTCGGCGTGTGGTGGGCCGGCTCGCTGGCCTGGATCCACAACCCGGCCGACCGTCCCGTGGTCGTGCCGAGCACCGGGCAGACGGTGACCGCGAGCGGCGACGCAGCGGCCGCGATCTACGGCCGCGCGTACCCGGAGGGCGCGGCCTACGCGCCCTACCCGGGCATCACGCCGCAGGCGGTCACGCCGATCGAGTACACGATCGGCGCCGACCAGGCGTACGTGGTCTCGGACGACACGGTGTCGACGGACTACTACAACGCCAAGTCGTTCGACGGCTCGATCCCCGACGACCGGACGGACGTGCGCGGCGAGGACGCCTACTACCAGCTCTGGTACGCGCACCGGCAGGTGTTCACCCGCGCCGCGGACGTGACGCTGCACGACCCGATGGTCACCGACGTCGAGGGGCCGAGCATCGAGGGCAGGGCGCAGATCGGCAAGGTGCTCACCGTGGACCCGGGGGAGTACCTGCCCGGGGACGGCACCGAGGTCGACGTGCGGTGGCTGCGCGACGGCGAGCCCGTGCGCGGAGCGGACGGGACGCGGTACCACCTCACGGGCCGGGACCGCGGCGCGGACATCTCGGTCGAGGTGACCGTGTCCGCGCCCGGCTTCACGTCCGCGACGTTCACGTCCGACGCCGTCGGCCCGGTGCGCCCGCACTGACGCCGACGTAGCACAGAGCTCGCCGAGGTAGTGGGCCGACCACTACCTCGGCGAGCTCCGTGCTACCTCGACGAGACGGGGTGCTACCTCACCAGTTGGGCGTGGCCCCCGGGACGTTCTCGGGCAGCTTCACCTCGTGCGGGTGGATGACGTACGCGATGCCGTCGGTGGACGTCTGCCACACGCGCTCGAAGTTCTCGCGGGTGTAGACGCTGCGCACGTCGGCGTCGGTCGCCTTGTTGGGGTCGTTGATGACCGGGTCGCCGTCGGCGGTGAAGCCGACGATGGTGACGAGGTGGCCGTCGGTGCCGTAGCCGGCCTCGGGCATCTCCTCCTTCGCGAAGTTGATCGACACGACCAGCGGGATGCCCGCCGCGACGAACTTCTCCGCCTCGGCCAGCGACCGCAGCCGCGTGACGAAGGACTCCAGCCCGAACCGGTGCGCGTAGGCCGTGTTGAACGGCCAGTTGCCCGAGCCCTCGTACGTGTAGTCCCACGTGTTGATGGCGGCGTAGGCGACCTGCGGGTCGCCGTTCGGCGCCACGATGTCCGCGAGCTCCGACGCCGGCACCCGGTGCTTCGCGCCGTAGGAGTACTGGATCATCGTGGTGGACGTCGGGGAGCACCAGACCTGGCCGCCGCCGCCGAACTCGGGGTACTCGCCGATGTGGACGAGCTGCGAGTAGCCGGGGACGTCGAGCTCCACCGCACGCCCGAGCGTGAAGTCGCTGGTGCCGGCGTAGGCGCTGTCGGGCAGGTACTCGTTGGTCATCGTCGTCACGCCCGACAGCCGCGGGGTCGCCGTCGACCCGGCCGGGCGGTAGAGCGTGACCCGGGTCTGGAACGCCTCGGGCTCGTGCCCGGACTTGGCGACGTACGTGTCGGTGAACAGGTACGCGTCGTCGTCGTTCTGGCCGTCCACGGAGGTGCGGTGGATGTCGCCCACGCCGCCGTCGGCGGGCTCGACGTCGTCGCCGGACGCCCAGCGGCCCATGACGAACCACTTGGTCCACGCGCCGTCGGCCTTGCGACCGCGGAACTCGACCTCCACCCACGTGCCGGTCGGGGTGGTGGCGTTCCACGACGTGAGGGACTCGTCGACGGCGTACCTGGTCTCGACGACCGGCGACGTCCACGTCCCCGTCTCGTACTCGACCGCGGTGCCGTCGCCGAACGGGTCGGTGTACGCGGTGGTGGGCCCGCCGGCGGTGCGGATCCCCAGGGTGCCGCGCGCCCCGGGGCGCAGGTTCTCCCACTCGCCCTGCCGCAGGTCGTCGATGCCCTGCCAGTGGGTGGTCGTGATCTTGTTGCCCGACGTCGCGGTGTCGTCCGGCGGCGCGGCTCCGGCGGCTCCCGCCGTCGGTGCGATCACCGCCCCCGCTGCCAGGGCCGCCGTCGTCGCTCTCATCCAGGTCCTCCGCACCATGCCTGTCACGGGTCCCTCCCCAGGGACGGGGGCGTGGGACGGTCCCCTCCGCCCGTTGGCAAAGACTTTCCCAGAAACTGTGGCGTGTGTCACGACCTTGCGGGAGGCCGCGGCCCGGGGCCCGAGGGCGGCGGAGGTGCAGGGGGCGGTCAGGCGGCCAGCTCGGTGGGCACGTCGTCGTCGTGCCGCACCGCGAGCGACGTCACCGCCCGGGTCAGGCACACGTACAGGCGCCGCAGCCCGGACGTGCGGTCGGCCTCGCCGGCCACGATCCCCGCCGGGTCGTCGAGGACGACGTGGTCGTACTCCAGGCCCTTGGCCAGGGACGCGGGGACCAGGTCGAGCCGCGCGTCGAACTCGGTGGCCTGGTCGGCGCCCTCGGCGCCGTCGGCGAGCTTCGCCGTGACGTCCTCCTCGCCGACGACGGCGAGCTCCAGCCCCGCCGCCCGGAGCCGTCGGCGCGCGGCGGCCACGCCGGCGTCCGGCACGATCAGGCCCACCGAGCCCTCCCGCGCGAGCGCGGCCCGCACCAGCTCCTCGGTCGGCGCCGTGGTGAGCAGCAGCTCGCCACGGGCCCGCCGCACGGCCACGGGCGGCGCGAGCGTGGGCGCGATCGCCGGCAGGAGGCGCGCCGCGTACTCGATGACGTCGCCGGGCACGCGGAACCCCGCGGTGAGCTGCTCGACGTGCGCGTCGGGCTTGCCGAGGTGGTCGAGCGCGTCGGTCCAGGAGCGCACGGCCCACGGCGTGGTCGCCTGGGCGAGGTCGCCGAGCACCGTGAGCGAGCCGGTGCGGGCCCGGCGCCCGAGGGCGCGCAGCATCATGGGGGACAGGTCCTGCGCCTCGTCGACGACGACGTGCGCCACCGACGGCGCCCGCTCCAGCAGGTCGGCGAGCTCGTCGAGCAGCACGAGGTCGGCGAGCGTCCACCGCGCCGCCCCCGCGCTCCGGGGCGGTGCAGCCCAGGCGAGCTGCTGCTGCTCGGCCGGGGTGAGGAGTCCGTCGGACGTCGCGGCGAGGAAGTCCGGTTCGGCCAGCAGGCGGTGCAGCAGCCGGGCGGGCGTGAGGACCGGCCAGAGCGTCGCGGCGTAGTCCTTCACGGGCTTGGTGCGCGCGAGGACGTCCCAGGCCCGGTCGTCGAGCGCGTCGCCGGCCGCCTCGATCTGCTGCAGGATCCGGTGCGCCAGCGCGTACCGGAGCTGCTCGCGCCCGGCGTCGTAGCGCAGGTCGCGGCCCACCACGTGCGCGACGGCGTCGCGGGCCTCGTGCGCGGGCACGCGCCAGCGGCGGGAGCCACGCGGCAGGACGAGCGCCTCCGCGGGCTCGCCCAGGTGCGACCACACGGCTCGGCGCAGCACCTGCGCCATGCGGGCGTCGCCCTTGAGGCGGGCGACCTCGGCCGTCTCGGTCCCCCGCAGGCCACCGTGCGCCGCGACGATCTCCTCGACCGTCGTCTGCGTGGCGTCGACCTCGCCGAGGGCGGGCAGCACGTCCCGGATGTAGCGCAGGAAGCTCGAGTTCGGTCCGACGACGGTCATGCCGCGCCGCGTGACCTGCTCCCGGTGCGCGTACAGCAGGTAGGCCGCGCGGTGCAGGCCCACAGCCGTCTTCCCCGTGCCGGGTGCGCCCTGCACGACGACCGTGCGATCGAGGTCGCTGCGGACGATGACGTCCTGCTCGGGCTGGATCGTCGCGACGATGTCTCGCATCGGCCCGGTGCGCGGGCGCTCGATCTCCTGCTCGAGGATCTCCGAGTGCCCGGCCGCGGTCTCGCCCGCGCCGGACAGCACCTCGTCCTCGAACCCGGTGAGCACGCCGCGTGCGAAGCCGTACCGGCGCCGGGTGGTCACCCCCATCGGGTCGTCCCGGGTGGCGCGGTAGAACGCGGCGCTCACCGGGGCGCGCCAGTCCACGACCAGCGGGTCCCCGGCGGTGTCGGACACGTGCCGCCGACCGACGTGGAAGACCTCGCCACCGGCCGGCTCGTCGTGGTCGAGCCGGCCGAAGAAGAGCGGCACGTGAGGGTCGTCGGCGAGCTGGGCCAGGCGGCGGGCCAGCGTGGCCTCGAGCACCTCGGCGCTGATCCGGTCGCCGGCGTGGGCGGTCAGCCCCGCCGTGCGCTCGCGCATCCGGGCGAGCTCCTCGCGCGCCCGCTGCAGGTGTGCCCGCTCCCGGTCGAGCTCGGCAGGGGACACGGCGGGCACGGCTGACCTCCAGGGCGACGGGTGGGAGCCGCAGGACATTATCCGGTCGGGCCCGCCGGGGCAACGTGCCCGGGGGCAGGCGCTCTGCGGGCCGAAGCAGGCAGCGGGATGTGATCTGCGTCCCAGCGGTTGGCATCGGAGGGAGGTGACCCTAAGTTAGGCCAGGCTGACCTCACTTCGACCGATCGAGGAGACCCGTGACGAAGTCCTCCGCCCTGCTGGGAGCCGCGACCGCGGCCGACTACGCCGGCGCGCTGCACGCCGTCGTGGACGACGTGGCCGCCCGCGTCGCCGCCGCCGAGCAGCCCTTCTGCGGCGCGAGCCGGCGCGAGCTGCAGGCCCTCGTCGACGCCGTCGACCTCGACGGCCCGCCGGTCGGCACGCCCGACGCGCTGCGCGAGAGCGCCGACCTGTACGCCTCGCACGCCGTCTGGTTCCACCACCCCGCGTACACGGCGCACCTCAACTGCCCGGTGGCGCTCCCGGCCGTCGGGGCGGAGGCGATGCTCGCCGCGATCAACACGTCCGTCGACACGTACGACCAGTCGACGGTCGCGACCCTCATGGAGCAGCGCCTCGTCGAGTGGACCGCCGGCCGCATCGGCTTCCCGGCCGGGAGCGACGGGGTCTTCACCTCGGGCGGCACGCAGTCCAACCTGCAGGCGCTGCACCTGGCGCGCGAGGCCGCGCTCACCGGGGCCGACGGCGCCCGGCTCGGCGGCGCGGCGCGGCGCGAGCGCCTCGGCCGGCTGCGGGTGCTCGCCACGACCGCCGGGCACTTCAGCGTGGCCCGCTCCGCGCTGCTCCTCGGTCTCGACGACGACGCCGTGATCGGTGTCGACACCGACGCCGACGGGCGCCTCGACCCCGCCGCGCTGGCCCGGGCCCTGGTCGACGTCGAGCGGGCGGGCGACGTCGTCATGGCCGTCGTCGTCACCGCGGGGACCACCGACCGCGGCTGCGTCGACCCGGTCGCCCCGGTCGCGGACCTGTGCGACGCCGTCGGCGCCTGGCTGCACGTCGACGCCGCGTACGGCGGTGGACTCCTGGTCTCGCCGCGCCGCCGCCACCTGCTGGACGGCGTCGAGCGGGCGCGCAGCGTCACGGTCGACTTCCACAAGACGTTCTTCCAGCCGGTCTCGTCCAGCGCCCTCCTCGTCCGCGAGGCCGCGGACCTCGCGCGCGCCGCGTGGCACGCGGACTACCTCAATCCCGCCGAGGAGGCGGGGGAGCCGAACCCCGACCTCAACCTTGTCGACCGGTCGCTGCAGACCACGCGCCGGTTCGACGCGCTCAAGCTGTGGGCCACCCTGCGCGCCGTCGGCGCTGACGGGATCGGCGCGATGGTCGACGCCGTCTGCGACCTCGCCGCCGCCGTGCACACCGACCTCGCCGGCGACCCCGAGCTGCGGCTCCTCGCCCCGACCGACCTGTCCACCGTGCTGTTCCGCTACCAGCCCGACGGCGTCGACGACGCCCAGGCGGACGCCCTCGTGCCGCGCGTGCGGCGAGTGCTGTTCGACTCCGGCCGTGCGCTCGTCGCCAAGACGGTGGTCGACGGGCGTCCGTGCCTCAAGCTCACGCTCCTCAACCCGGACGCGACGCTCGACGACGTCCGCGGCGTGCTCGACCTGGTCCGCGCGACGGCGCACGGGCTGCTCGCCGGCGAGGAGCTGCTCGACCTGGACGCGCCGCCGTGCCGCGGCGCCCACCCGCGCCTGCAGCGCGCGACCGCCGTGCCCGCCGACCCCGCCCTCGAGGAGGTCGCCCGATGACCCGCACCACCGACTCCGCCCCCGAGCGCACCTACGACGTCCTGGGCGTCGGCATCGGGCCGTTCAACCTGGGCCTCGCCGCGCTCGCCGACCCGCTCGACGACGTCGACGCGGTGTTCCTCGACCGGCGTGACGGGTTCTCCTGGCACCCGGGCATGATGCTCGAGGGCGCCACCATCCAGGTGCCGTTCCTCGCCGACCTGGTGACGATGGCCGACCCGACGTCGCCGTACTCGTTCCTCGCGTTCCTCAAGGACACGGGCCGGCTCTACCCCTTCTACATCCGCGAGTCCTTCTACCCGCTGCGCGCCGAGTACGACGAGTACTGCCGCTGGGTGGCCGACCGTCTCACCACCCTGCGCTGGGGCAGGGACGTCACGGCGGTGGACCGGGACGAGGAGTCCGGGCACCTGGTGGTGACCGCCCGCCTCGCCGACGGGGCGACCGAGACGTACCGGGCGCGCCACGTCGTCCTGGGCGTCGGGACGACGCCGCAGCTCCCCGGGCCGCTCGCCGCCCTGGCCGCCGAGGCGGGCCGGCACGCGGGCGCCGGCCCGGTCGTGCACAGCGCCGACTACCTGCCGCACCGCGACGCGCTCGCGGCGACCGGTGCGGTGACCGTCGTCGGGTCGGGGCAGTCGGCGGCCGAGGTGTACCGCGACCTGCTCGAGGACGCCGCGCCCGGCGCGCACCGCGTGGACTGGGTGACTCGCTCGACGCGCTTCTTCCCGATGGAGTACACGAAGCTCACGCTCGAGATGACGTCGCCGGAGTACACCGACCACTACCGGGCGCTGCCTACCGAGCTGCGCGAGATCCTCGGCCGCGAGCAGCGCGCGCTGTACAAGGGGATCAGCGGCGACCTCGTGGACGACATCTACGACACGCTCTACCGCAAGTCCGCCCTCGGGCGGGAGGTGCCGACCACCCTGCTGTCGGACACGGAGGTGGTCGCGGCGCGCTACGAGCCCGACGGCGCCGACGGTGCGGGGGAGTACGTGCTCACCCTGCGGCACGGCCAGCTCGGCACGACGGCGGAGCACCGCACGCGGGCCGTCGTCGCCGCCACCGGGTACGGGTCGGGCGTGCCGGGCTTCGTGGCGCCCGGTCTGGTCGACCTCGACGAGCTCGGCCGCGTGGACGTGGCCCGCGACTACACCGCGGGCGCGGGCGGGCGCCTGCACGTGGGCGGCACGGAGGCGCACACCCACGGCGTCACCGCCCCCGACCTGGGCTTCGCCGCGTGGCGGAACTCGGTCATCCTGGCGCAGGTCACCGGCCGTGAGCCGTACGCGATCGAGCGGCGCATCGCGTTCCAGACGTTCGGGCTGCCGGGCGGCGAACCAGCGCCGAGCGCGGCAGCGGCCGCCGCGGTGCAGGAGGTGGCCCGATGACCGCGGTCGCCGAGTCCGGCCTCCGGCCCGTCGCCGCGAACCGGACCTCTCCGGACGCCGTCACCCTCGAGCCGGTCGACCCGGCGCGCGACGCCGCGACCGTGCACGGGTGGCTGTCCCACCCGGCGTCGGCGTTCTGGCAGATGGGGCACCTGGGCGCCGCGGACGTCCGCGACTACCTCGCCGACGTCGCCGACCACCCGGACCAGGACGGCTGGCTGGGTCGCGTCGACGGCGTGCCGGCGTTCTATGCCGAGACCTACGACCCGGCCCGTGTGCTGCTCGTCGGCGTGCACGACGCCGCGCCCGGCGACGTCGGCATGCACCTGCTCGTGGCGCCTCCGCCCGAGGACCCGGCCGACCGCGCGCCGGGGTTCACCGACGCGGTGATGGGCGCCGTCGTGCGCCACTGCCTGGCGCACGAGGGGCTCGACGCCGCGCGCGTCGTCGTCGAGCCGGACGTGCGCAACCGCGCGATCGCCGCGAAGAACGCGGCGGCCGGGTTCCGCGTGCTGCGCCAGGTGGAGCTCGACGAGGGCGGGCACACCAAGCACGCGGCGCTGAGCGTCTGCACGCGCGAGGACTTCGCGGCCTCGCCGCTCGGCGCCCTCGCCGGGCTCGCCGACGCCGCCGGCGCGCGCCTCGCCCCGCACCTGCGCCCCGACCTGGCCGAGCACGCCCACCGTCACCTCGCCGCCAAGGCGCTCGCGGAGCTCGCGCACGAGCGCCTCTTCCGCCCCGAGCCCGACGGAGAACGTCGTGGGTGTGATCGTGGCCCTGTTTCGCCCACCGCACCGGGCCACGATCACAGCCACGACGTGGGGGCGGGAGGACGAGGCCGGTACGTGCTGGCGCTCGACGGCGTGACGTACCGGTTCGCGGCGCGCACGTTCGCGCTGGAGCACTGGGTGGTGGACCCGGCGTCGATCACGCGCACGGTCACGACGGGGACGGCCGGCGTCGAGCGACCCGTGGACGTGCTGGAGCTGGTGGCCGAGCTGCAGCCGCTGCTGCAGATCCCGGACGACCTCGTGGCGACCTACCTCGAGGAGCTCTCCTCGACGCTCGCCGCCGCGTGCGCCAAGCAGGAGCGCGAGCTGGACGGCACGTCGCCGCAGGTCCCGGAGCTGCTGTCCGCCCTCGCCCCCGAGCAGGTCGACGACGGCGACGACGACCGGCGTCGCGCCGACGCGTTCCAGGCCGCCGAGGCGGCGATGACCGAGGGGCACCCCGGCTTCCTCGCGAACAACGGCCGCATCGGGTTCTCCCTCGACGACTACCGCGCCTACGCGCCGGAGCGCGGCGAGCGGCTGCGCCTGATGTGGCTGGCGGCGCGTCGCGAGCACTCCCACCTCGCGGTCGGTGCCGGGCTCACCGAGCAGGCGCTCTACGGCGACGAGCTGTCCGGCGCGGAGCGCGCCGCGTTCGCCGACCGGCTGGCCGCGCGGGGGCTGGACCCCGCCGAGTACCTGTACCTGCCGGTGCACCCGTGGCAGTGGCAGCACCGCGTGCCGATCACGTTCGCCGCCGACGTCGCGCGCGGCGACCTCGTGCCCCTCGGCCCGGGCGCCGACGAGTACCAGCCGCAGCAGTCGATCCGGACGATGTTCAACCGGACGCGGCCGGAGCGGCACTACGTCAAGGTGGCGCTCGCGATCCAGAACATGGGCTTCCTGCGCGGCCTCTCCCCGGCGTACATGCGCGGCACCCCGGAGATCAACGACTGGGTGGCGGGCGTCGTCGAGGGCGACCCCACGCTGCACGACGCCGGGTTCGGCGTCCTGCGCGAGCGCGCGTCCGTCGGGTACACGGGCGACGTCTACCACCGCACCGCCCGCCCCAGCGCGCACCGCAAGATGCTCGCGGCGCTCTGGCGCGAGTCGCCCGTGCCCCGCACCGCGCCGGGGGAGCGGCTGGCCACCATGGCGAGCCTGCTGCACCGCGACGCCTCCGGGCGGTCGCTCGCCACCGCCCTCGTGCGGGAGTCGGGGATCGCGCCCGAGGCGTGGCTGCGCGCCTACCTCGACGCCTACCTGTACCCGCTGGTGCACTGCCTGCGCGCGCACGACCTGGCGTTCATGCCGCACGGCGAGAACCTCGTGCTCGTGCTGCGCGACGGCGTGGTGCGGCGGGTGTTCATGAAGGACATCGGCGAGGAGATCGCGGTGCTCGGCGAGCGTGCCCTCCCCTCCGGCGTCGAGCGGGTGCAGTCGGTCGTGGACGACGACGAGAAGGCGCTCGCGATCTTCACCGACGTGTTCGACGGCGTGCTGCGCCACCTCGCGGGCATCCTCGCGGTGGACGGCGTGCTCGCCGAGGACCGGTTCTGGGCCGTGGTGGCCGACGTCGTGGACCGGCACGCCACCGAGCACCCGGACCTCGCCCCGCGCGGCGGGCGGGGCGTCGACCTGCGGGTGCCGCGGTTCGCGCACTCGTGCCTCAACCGGCTGCAGCTGCGCAACACGCTGCAGATGGTCGACCTCACCGACCAGTCCGCCTCGCTGCTGTACGCAGGGACGATGGCCAACCCCGTCGCCCGCCCGGACGCCCCGTGACCCGACCCTTCGAGCTGTTCCGCGACGACCTCGGGGTGCCGCACGTGCGGGCGGGCTCGGAGGCGGACCTGGCGTACGGGCAGGGCTACGTCACCGCGCTCGACCGGGGCTGGCAGCTCGAGGTCGACCGCTGGTACGGCGAGGGCCGGCTCGCCGCGCGGGTCGGCCCGGCCGGGCTCGAGTGGGACCGGTTCGCCGTCCGCGTGCGCCTCGCGGACACCACCCGCCGGGTGTGGGAGGCGCTCGCGCAGCCCGAGCGGGAGTGGCTCGCCGCGTACGCCGACGGCGTGCGGGACGGGCTCGACGCCGGCGGCGGGGTCGCCCCCGAGCGGGCGGAGCTCGCGCGGGCCTTCGGCGGCGCCCCGCTCCCCGACGACGAGCCCTGGCGGCCCTGGACCCCGATCGGCACCTTCCTGGTGCACCACGTGCTGTTCAGCGGCTTCCCGCACCTCCTGTGGCGCGAGCACGTGGCGCGCACGCTCGGCCCGACCCTCGGCGACGCGGTCGTCGGGTGGTGGGGTGCGCGCGACGGCGGGGCCGGCGGCCCGTCGTCGGGCTCCAACGCGTGGGCGCTGCCCGGGTCGCGGACGGCGTCCGGAGCTCCGCTGCTCGCCGGCGACCCGCACCGGCTGCTCGAGCTCCCCGGGGTCTACCAGCAGGTCCGGCTCGCGCGCCCGGGGCACGACGTCGTCGGGCTGGCGTTCCCCGGCGTCCCGGGCGTGCTGCACTTCGGGCACGCCGAGACGCCGGTGGGCGCGGTCGCGTGGGGCGTCACCAACGCGATGGCGCACCACGTCGCGCTGGTCGCGGAAGGGGTCGACGCCGCCGCGGCCGGCGCACGGGTGGTCGCGCAGGGCTCCGAGACCGTGCCCGTGCGCGGCGGGGCACCCGTCGTCGTGCGGTGGGCGGAGACGGCCCGCGGCCCGCTCGTCACCGACCGGCACAGCCTGCGCTGGCCCGTGCGCACGACGGCGGACGCCGGGGTGGCCGCCTGGCGTGCGCTCCAGCGCGCGCGGACGGCGCGCGACGTCGCCGCCGCGTTCACCGGATGGGTCGACCCCGTGGACCGGGTCCTGACCGCCGACTCGTCCGGCGAGGTGCTGCGCCTCACCGCCGGTCTGGTGCCGGACGTGCCGCCGTCGGGCCGCGTCGTCCCGGCGACCCACCGCGACGAGCCGGGGTGGCGCCGGCTGCCCGCGCCCGCCGTCGTGGCCGACGTCGCCGTCGACGCCAACCACCGTCCGGCCGAGCCGGAGCACGACCTGGGCCACGCCTACGCCCCGCACCGCGCCGCGCGCGTGCGGGCCCTGCTCGCCGACCCGCCGCCCGGCGGGGAGACGGCCGAGGACCAGGACCGCGTGCTCGCCGACACGCGCGACGGCGGTGCCGCCGAGCTCGTGGCCTGGCTTCCGTCGGTCGAGCCTGTCGGGACCCCGGGCGCCGCGGGACGGCTGCGCGCCTGGGCCGCGGCGGGCGCGCGGATGGACGCCGACTCCCCGGACGCCGCCCTGTTCGCCCGCTGGCGGCACGCGCTGGTGCGCCGCGTGGCGGCCGACCCGGCCCTCGCCCCGCTGCACGCCCCGCCCGGCCTGCCGGAGGTCTTCGCGCCGTGGCTGGACGTCGTCGCGCGCGTGGGTGACGCGCTCGCGACGATCCTCGCCTCGGGGGTGGTCGACGGGCTGCGCCTGGCCGAGGAGGCGCTCGCGGACGTCGACGGGCG
>NZ_JBHXAW010000088.1:0-15028 GCF_042726645.1 Isoptericola sp. NPDC060257 | reverse complement strand
GCGAACCGCATCCTCGAGCAGCAGGGCTGACCGATGGCGACCGACGTCTACGCGGGGACCCTGGCCGCCGGTGAGCCGGTGGCCAGGGTCACCCGGTCCAGCCGGACGCGCACCCGCCGTCCGCGTCCGTCCTCGGGCGCAGCGCTCTACCGGCCCTGGTGGACCCCGTGGCTGTGGGTCGCGCCCGCGATCATCGTCATCGGGGTGTTCGGGGTCTTCCCGTTCCTCAACACCATCCTGCTGTCCTTCACGGACGCCCGGCCGCTCGGCGGCGGCGGCGGCTGGGTCGGCCTGGACAACTACTCGCGCATGGTCGCCGACCCGGCGTTCTGGCTCGCGGTGCGCAACTCCGTGCTCTACGCGGTCGTCGCGGTCCCGCTGCTCGTCGTCCTGCCGCTGATGCTCGCGCAGCTCGTGTACAAGAAGGTCCCCGCCATCGGGTTCTTCCGCACGGCGTTCTACGCACCCGTGGTCGCGTCGATGGTCGCGGTCGCGCTGGTGTGGCAGAACCTCGTGTCCGAGAACGGGCCGATCAACACCGCGCTCCAGCAGGTCGGGATCATCGACTCCCCGATCCCCTTCCTGTCGGACACGACGCTGCTGCTCCTCACCGCCGTCGCGCTGACCGTCTGGAAGGGCCTCGGGTGGTACATGATCTTCTACCTCTCCGCGCTCGCCAGCGTGCCCAAGGACCTGTACGAGGCCGCGTCGCTCGACGGCGCCGGCACGTTCCGCCAGTTCGTCCACGTCACCGTCCCCGGTGTCCGCCTCACGATGCTGCTCGTCGGCATCATGTCGGGCATCGGCTCCCTGCGGGTGTTCACCGAGATCTACATCCTCGGCGGTGCGACGGGCGGCGTCGGCGGCCAGGCACGGACCCTGCCGTTCTACATCCGAGACGTCGCGCTCGACCCGATCTCGGGGAACGTCGGCTACGGCGCGGCGATCTCCGTCGCCCTGTTCGTCCTCACGATCGGTCTCGCAGTCGCGTCGCACAAGCTCGGCTCCAAGGAGGAGGACTGATGACCTGGTGGCGCACGCACGGGCGCACCCGCGCGCTCGTGACGCGGTACGTCCTCCTGCTGGTCGTGCTCGCGATCTCCGTGGGCCCGCTCCTGTGGCAGTTCTTCTCGTCCCTCAAGGGACCGCAGGACGCCCTGTACGGGAGCAGCGCGACCTTCTTCCCGGCGAACCCGACGTTCGCGGCCTACCAGACCGTGTTCGAGCAGGTGCCGATGGGCCTGTACATCCGCAACAGCCTGATCATGTGCCTGCTCACGGTGTTCTCACAGGTCGTCTTCCCGACGCTCGCGGGCTACATGCTCTCGCGCCAGGGATGGCGGGGCCGCGGCGTCTTCTACTGGGTGCTCATCATCTCGATGATGTTCCCGTTCGAGTCGATCATGGTCTCGCTGTACACCCAGATCACCGACCTCGGCCTCGACGACTCGTTCATCGGCGTCTGGCTGCCCGGCGCGATCGCGGCGGTCAACGTCCTCATCACCCGGGCCGCGTTCAGTGCCGTGCCGAACGAGGTCGAGGACGCCGCGATGCTCGACGGCGCCGGCGAGGTCCGCCGGTTCTGGAAGATCTACCTCCCCGCGGCGCGGGGCGCGATGGTCGTCGTCGTCATCAACTCGTTCATCGCCGCCTGGGACGACTTCCTGTGGCCGTTCATCGTGCTGCGGTCGGAAGAGCTGTACACGCTCTCCCTCGGCCTGTCGCGCCTCGCGTCCTCGTCCCTCTCGTACGACCCGCGCGTCACCATGGCCGGGTCCATCATCGCCATCGTGCCGATCCTCGTGCTCTTCGTCGCACTGCAGCGGTACTTCTTCAAGGGTGTGGAATCAGGAGCAGTGAAGTGACCTCGAACCAGGACGTCGTCCAGGACGTCGCGCCGCAGGCGGCCAAGGACGTCATCGTGCCGACGGCGGACCAGCTGCGCTGGCAGCAGCTCGAGGTGGGCATGTTCTTCCACTTCGGCATCAACACGTTCCACGCCAAGGAGTGGAGCGACGGCTCCCTGCCGGCGTCGTCGTTCGACCCGACCGAGCTCGACGCCGACGAGTGGGTGGCCCTGGCCGTGGCCGCGGGCGCGAGGTACGTGGTGCTCACCGCGAAGCACCACGACGGGTTCTGCCTGTGGCCCACCGCGACCACCGACTACTCCGTCGCCTCGTCGCCGTGGCGCGACGGAAAGGGCGACGTGGTGGCCGAGGTCGCCGCTGCGTGCCGCGCCGCGGGGATCGGCCTCGGCCTGTACCTGTCCCCCTGGGACCGGAATCATCCGGCCTACCGGGACCCGGAGGCGTACGCCGACGTCTACGTCGCCCAGCTCACCGAGCTCTGCACCCGGTACGGGCCGCTCGTCGAGCTGTGGTTCGACGGTGCGGGCTCCGAGGGGTACACCTACGACTGGGCGCGCGCCATGGAGGTCGCGCGCACGCACCAGCCGCAGGCGATGGTGTTCAACATGGGCGCTCCGACGATCCGGTGGGTCGGCAACGAGGACGGGCTCGCGAGCGACCCCGTCGAGTACGTCGTGCACCACACGCAGATGAGCAACTACACGGTCGTCACGACGCAGTTCGCGGAGGCGCTGTACCTGCCCCCGGAGTGCGACGTGTCCGTGCGCCGGGGCTGGTTCTGGGCCGAGGACGACGAGCCCAAGTCGCTGGAGCACCTGCTGGCCATCTACTACCGGTCCGTCGGCCTGGGCGCGAACCTGCTGCTCAACGTCCCGCCGGACCGTCGTGGCCGCATCGCCCCGGCGGACGCCGCGGTGGTCACGGCGTTCGGCGACGAGGTCCGTGCGCGGTTCGGGGACCCCGTCGCGGCGGCCGTCACCCGCATCGGGGACACCACGTGGCGTGCCGACCTCGGCGACGAGCCCGTCGAGCTCGACCACGTGCTGGTCCGGGAGGACCTCACTACGGGCCAGCGGATCGCGCGGCACGAGGTCCGCCGCGGCGGGACCGTGGTGGCCGCGGGCGGCACGGTCGGGGCGGGGCGGCTGCACGTCCTGGACACCCCCGCCACGCGGGAGCTCGAGATCGAGCTGGAGGGCCCGGGCGCTCGCCTCGCAGAGGTGCTGGTGTTCCGGACCGGCCACCGGACCGCACCGGTGGTCCCGGAGGGTTACAGCGCGCCGACCGACTACCCGGAGGACTGAGCGCGTGCACGACCGGAACCTGCAGGACGTGACCGCGGCCGGGACGGTCCATCGCACGGACCTGAGTGGACCGGGCTGGACCGTGCGGCTGGGCGGAGCCCTAGCAGCCGGTGCGGACGGTCCGGCCGACGACGTCGTCGCGCGCCTGCGTGACGGGATCGCGGCGTCGGTCCCGGGGTGCGTCCACGACGACCTGCTCGCTGCGGGCGTCATCGCGGACCCGTACGTCGACGACAACGCCGCCGCGGTGCGCTGGGTGGGAGAGAGCGACTGGGTGTACGAGGCGGACGTCGAGCTGACGGACGCCCTCACGGCCGGCCGGGTCGAGCTCGTCCTCGACGGCCTCGCCACCGTCGCCACGGTCCGCGTCAACGGCCGTGAGGCCGTGGCGACGGCGAACATGCACCGCGCGTACGCGGTCGACGTGTCCGCGCTCGTCCGCCCTGGCGCGAACCGGCTTGCCGTCGAGCTCTCCTCGGCCGCACGGGCGATGCTCGCCGCCGACGACGGCACCCTGCCGTACGACTGGGCCTACCCGTACAACCGGCTGCGCGTCATGGCGTCGAGCGTGGGATGGGACTGGGCGCCTCCGCTGGTGTCGGCCGGCCTGTGGCGCCCCGCCCGGATCGAGGCGTGGAGCGGCGTACGGCTGCGTTCGCACGCGCGCGGCGAGGTCTCGGCGGACCTCGCCGGGCGCCGGGTCGTGGTCGCCGTCGAGCTCGACGGGCAGGACGGCGAGGTCGTCATGGGCGAGGTCGAGATCGGGTTCGGCGAGCACCGGTCGCGGCACGTGGTGATCGGCCGCGACGAGATCGTCCTCGACGTGCCGGACGCCGAGCTGTGGTGGCCGCGCGGGTACGGCGCCCCGACGCTCCACGAGGTCACCATCGCTCTCGTCGGGACGGACCAGGAGCAAGCCCACCGGGTCGGGCTGCGCCGCGTCGACCTCGACACGACTCCGGACGCGCACGGGCGCCGGTTCGTCGTCGTGGTCAACGGGCGCGAGGTCTTCGCGCTCGGCGCGAACTGGATCCCCGACGAGCTGCTGGTCTCGCGCATGACGGCCGGGCGCTACGCGGAGCGCGTGGACCAGGCGGTCGCGGCGAACATGAACATGCTGCGCGTGTGGGGCGGCGGCGTCTACGAGGCCGCCGCGTTCTACGCGGCCTGCGACGCCGCGGGGATGCTGGTCTGGCAGGACTTCGCGTTCGCCTGCGCCGCCTACCCCGAGGAGGAGCCGCTGCGCTCCGAGGTCGAGGCGGAGGCGCGGGAGCAGGTGCGCCGCCTCGCCGCGCACCCGAGCGTCGTCGTGTGGAACGGCTCCAACGAGAACCTCCAGGGCTGGAGCGACTGGGGCTGGCCCGACCGGGTCGGGACCCGCACGTGGGGCGAGGGGTACTACCGCCAGCTCCTGCCGCAGATCGTCGCCGAAGAGGCCCCGGGCACCCCCTACGTGCCGTCGAGCCCGTTCTCGTCGACCGACGGCGTCGGGCCGAACGTCGACGGGGAGGGCACGAGCCACCTCTGGGACCAGTGGAACCTGTACGACCACACGACGTACCGCCACCACGTCCCGCGCTTCGCCGCCGAGCTCGGATTCCAGGCCCCGCCCACGTGGGCGACGCTCGCGGCCGCGCTCACCGAGCGCCCGGTCGACGTGCGGGGCGACGCCCTCGCGACCCGCCAGCGGCAGGTCGGCGGGATGCGCCACCTCGTGCGCCGGCTCGACGGGCACGTCCCCGACCCCGACCGCCTGCTCGACGACGTCGACGACTGGTCCTGGGCGACCCAGCTCAACCAGGCCGACGCCCTGCGCACCGCCGCCGACCACCTGCGCGGCTCATGGCCGCGCACCGCCGGGATGCTCGTGTGGCAGCTCAACGACGCGTGGCCGGGGATCTCGTGGTCGGTGATCGACCACGGCGGGCGGCCCAAGCCCGGGTGGCACGCGCTGCGCCGGGCGTACGCGCCGCGCACCCTCTCGATCCAGCCGCACGACGGCGCACCCCGGGTGGTCCTCGTCAACGACACGGACGCGGTGTGGCGGGCGCGCGTCGTCGTGCGGCGCGTGCACGTCGTGGGCGGTCCGCTCGGCGCGCCGGCGGAGGTGGAGCACATGGTCGAGGTCGCGCCCCGGTCGGTCGCACGGTGGGACGTGCCGCCGCAGGTCGCGCTCGCCGGCGCTCGCCGCGACGAGGTGCTCGTGGCGGACTGCGACGGCCTGCGTGCGTGGTCCGCGCTGTGCCGCGAGGACGGCGTGCGCTGGGCCAGGCCGGCGCCGGCGGTCGAGGCCGAGAGGACCCCGCTGGGCTGGCGCGTGCGGATCACGGCGGACGTGGTGACCTGCGACGTCGCGCTGCTCGTCGACCGGCTCGACCCTGCGGCACGGGTCGACGACCTGCTGACGCTCCTGCTCCCCGGCGAGACCGTCGAGCTCGACGTGACCGGCGCCGAGGCCGCCGACCCGGCGGCGTTCGGCGCACGCCCCGTACTGAGGACGAGGAACGACCTGTGGCACCGATGACGCACGAGGCCCCCGCACCCTGCGTGCACGGCGCCGGGACCGACCCGGCTCGGCGGCGCGCCGCCGAGGTGATGGCAGGCATGTCTCTGCGCGAGCGGGTCGGCCAGCTCAACCAGCGGCTGCTCGGGTGGCAGGCCGTCGAGCGCACGGCCCAGGGGGCGTGGCGCACCACCGACCTGCTGCGCGAGGAGGTCGACCGGTGGGGCGGGCTGGGCGCGCTGTACGGCCTCTTCCGCGCCGACGCGTGGTCCGGGCGGGGCTGGGCCGACGGGATCCGGCCGGAGGAGCGGGCCGAGGTCGCCGCGCTCGTCGTCGACGAGGTGCGCGCCGCGTCCGGGCAGGACGTCGGGCCGCTGCTCGTCGAGGAGGCCCCCCACGGGCACCAGGCGCTCGGCGCCGAGCTGCTGCCCGTCAACCTGGCCGTGGGCGCCACCTGGGACGCCGAGCTGTACCGGCAGGCGTGCGCGTCGGTCGCCACGTCGCTGCGCGCCGACGGCGTGCACCTGGCGCTCGTGTCCACCCTCGACCTGCTCCAGGACCCCCGCTGGGGCCGCTCCGAGGAGTGCTACGGCGAGGTCCCGGCGCTGGCGGCGCGGATGACGGAGGCCGCGGTCGTGGGCATGCAGGGGCGCGACCGCTCGCGCCTGGCCGACGGGAGCGGCGTCGGCGTCGTCCTCAAGCACTTCGCCGCGCAGGGCGCCGGTGCCGGCGGCCGCAACGGGCACTCCGCTGCGCTGGGGCCGCGGGACCTCTCCGAGCTGCACCTGCCCGCCGCGCGCGCAGGGGTCGCGGCGGGGGCCCTCGGTCTCATGGCCGCGTACAACGACATCGACGGCGTCCCGTGCGTCGCGAACCGTGCGCTCCTGACCGACCTCCTGCGGGGGAAGTGGGGCTTCGACGGCCTGGTCATGGCCGACGGGCTCGCCGTCGACCGGATCGTCGAGCAGGCCGGGGGTCTGGTGGCGGCGGCCGCCACGGCGCTCCATGCCGGCGTCGACCTGTCGCTGTGGGACCGGTCGTTCACGATGCTGGAGGAGGCGGTGGCGCAGTCGCCCGACCTTCTGTCCCGCGCCGTGGACGAGGCCTGCCTGCGCGTGCTCACGGTCAAGGCCCGGTCGGGCCTCCTGGGGCCCGTGGACGAGGCGCGGCCCTCCGACCGTCCGGCCACCGGCGACCTCTCCGTCGCGATAGCCGCCCGGTCCGCGGTCCTGCTGCGCAACGAGCCCGCCGCGGGGGCGGACCGTCCCGCCCTGCCCGTCGCCCCCGGGGGACGGTGGGTCGTCACCGGTCCGCGCGCCGACGACGTCGACGCCCTGCTCGGCGACTACGTGGCCCCGCTCGCCCCGGACCGCCGGGTGTCGGTCGCGGATGCTCTGGTGGCGTCGGCCGGCGCGCACGGCGTGGTGGTCGAGCGCGCGGATGCCGACGACGTCCCCGCGGTCGCGGCGGCGGACGGGGTCGTGGTCGTGCTGGGCGGGTCGAGCCACCGCGCCTACACGGACGAGTTCGCGGGCAACGGCGCGAACGCCGGCCAGACCGCCGCGGACTGCGGCGAGGGCGTCGACCTCGCGTCCCCGGTGCTGCCCGCCGGGCAGGTCGAGACGCTCGTCGCGGTGCGCGCGGCGGCCCGCGGCCCCGTCGTCGCCGTCGTCCTCGCCGGGCGCCCGTACGTGCTCGCGGACGTCGTCGCGCACTCCGACGCCGTCCTCCTCGTCTTCTACCCGGGGCCGGCCGGGGGCCGGGTGGTCGCCGACCTGCTGCTCGGCGTGCGCCAGCCCGTCGGCCACCTGCCGGTGACGCTGCCCGCGCACCCGGGCGCGATCCCGGTGCGTGACGACGAGCGGATGCCCGCCGAGGGCGTCTACCGCGACGTCCCGGAGCCGGTGCTGGCACGCGTCGGGGACGGGATCGGCTACGGCGGTCTCGACGTCGACGGGGTCCGGCTCTCGGTGAGCGGCGAGGACCTGGTGGTCGAGGCGGACGTCCGTGCCGCCGCGGGGGACTGGGACGGCGAGGGCCTGCTGCTCGTCCGGTCGCGGCGCGTCGGCGGCGTGGACTGGGCGCGCACCGTCGTCGTCGGGTGGGAGCGTGTGAGCGTCGCCTCCGGGGACGGGGCGCGGGTGTCGATGCGCGTCCCGTGCGACGAGATCCTGCGCCCGGACCTGGCCCTCGCGGTCCTCGCGGACCGGCGCGCGCGCGTCGAGGTGGCACTCGCCGGGCGGCGGTGGTCGTTCGACGTCGCGCAGGACGGAGCCGGGGAGGTGACCGTCGATGGGGCTCGAGCCTGACGACGTGACCCTCGGTCGCGTCCGGCGCTTCGTCGACGAGCGGCTCACCCCGGCTCTGGACGCCGCGAGCGCGCCGATCACCGTGACGGCCTGGTCGCAGCCGGGGGAGCCCGTGCGCCCCGACGTGGTCCTGGCCCTGCCGGACGACGCATTCCACCCCGTGGCCCCGGGCGAGCCCTGGGGCGAGCCGTGGTCGACGACCTGGCTGCGGCTGCGCGGCGAGGTGCCGGCCGCGTGGGCGGGCGAGGAGTCGCTCGTCGACCTGGAGGTGGACCTCGGGTTCACGCGCGACACGCCCGGCTTCCAGGCCGAGGGCACGGCGCGCGCGCATGACGGCCGGGTGCTCAAGGGCATCTCGCCGTACAACCGGCGCGTGCCTCTCCCGCTCCTCCTGCGCGCGGACCGCACCGGCTGGGACGCATGGTCCGCCGGAGAGGCGGCCCTGCCGGTGGACGTGTGGGTGGAGGCCGCGGCCAACCCGGTCATGGACCCGGACTTCACCTTCGCTCCGACGCCGCTCGGCGACCCCGCGACGCTGCCCGCCGTCCCCCAGTACGCGTGGGGCGAGATCGGCCTGCGGCTGCGTGACGACGCCACGTGGGGGCTGTGGCGCGACGTGCGCGTCCTGCGCGAGCAGCTCGAGGTGCTGTCCGGCCCCGGGCTGCGTCGCGGCCGGGTCCTGCGGGCGCTCGCGCGCATGCTCGACGTCGTGCAGGTCGCGACGCCCGAGGCGCTCCGTGCGTCGGCCCCCGCGGCGCGCGCGGAGCTCGCCGGGGTGCTGGCCGAGGGCAACGGGGACGGCGGGCACGAGGTCGTGGCTGTCGGCCACGCGCACATCGACTCCGCCTGGCTGTGGCCCTTCCGGGAGACGCGCCGGAAGGTCGTGCGGACGTACTCCAACGCCCTCGCGCTGCTGGAGGAGTACCCCGAGACGACGTTCGTGACCTCCTCCGCGCAGCACCTCGCGTGGGTGCAGGAGAGCGAGCCGGAGCTGTTCGAGCGGATCCGGTCGGCCGTCGGCGCGGGCCGGTTCGTCCCGGTGGGCGGGATGTGGGTCGAGTCCGACACAGTGCTGCTGTCGGGGGAGTCCATGGCGCGACAGCTCCTGGAGGGGACCACCTGGTTCGCGGACGAGCTCGGGGTGCGGTGCCGCGAGGTGTGGCTGCCCGACTCGTTCGGCTACTCCGCCGCCCTGCCGCAGATCTTCCGTGCCGCCGGCATGCGCCGGTTCCTGTCGCAGAAGATGTCGTGGAACGACACCAACCGGATGCCGCACCACACGTTCACCTGGGAGGGGATCGACGGTTCGCGCGTGCTCGCGCACTTTCCGCCGGTCGACAACTACAACAGCGACCTCACCCCGCGCCAGCTCGCGCACGCGGAGGCGAACGTCGCGGACTCCGACACGGTGTCCGCCGAGCTCTCGCTCGCACCGAGCGGGTGGGGCGACGGCGGGGGCGGCCCGACGCGCGAGCACGCCGAGACGGCGCGGCGCGTGCGCGACCTCGCCGGCTCGGCCCGCGTGGCCTGGGGCACCCCCGAGGACTTCTTCGCCCGCTCGGAGGCGCTCGCCGCCGCCGCGCAGGAGCGGGGCGAGGCATCGCCCGTGTGGGTCGGTGAGATGCCGCTCGAGCTGCACCGCGGCATCTCGACGTCGCAGCAGCGGCTCAAGGCGGACAACCGGCGGAGCGAGTCGGCGCTGCGCGAGGCCGAGCTCTGGTGTGCGACGGCGACGCGGCGCACCGGGGCCGCCTACCCGCTCCACGAGCTGCGCGACCTGTGGCGTACCGTGCTGGTGCACCAGTTCCACGACGTGCTCCCGGGTTCGTCCATCGCCTGGGTGTACCAGGACGCGGCGCGCGACCACGAGCGGGTCCAGCTGCGGTGCGCCGAGCTGGTCGCGGGTGCGCTGGACGTGCTCGCCGGTCGGGCGCAGGGCGACCTGACAACCGGCCGGGGGGAGCTGTGGGCGAACCCTAGCCCCGTCGTCCTCGACGGCGTCCCGCCGCTGTCCGTGGGCCCGCGTCGCGCGGCGGAGTCTCTGCCCGCGCGGGCGGTCGGCGCGACGTGGATCCTCGAGGACGACGCGCTGCGCGTCGTCGTCGACGGATCCGGCCACGTGCTCTCGCTCGTCGACCTCACGACCGGGCGCGACGCGGTCGCCGCGGCGGGACCGGCCAACGTCGTGCGCCTGTTCCGCGACCTGCCCAACCGCTGGGACGCGTGGGACATCGACGCGCACGCGCACCGCGTGTCCCGGGACGTCCCCGAGGCCCGCGTCCGGGTCGAGGACGGCTCGATCGTCGTCGAGCGCGTGCTCGGGCCCGGTGACAGCACCCTGGCGCAGCGGCTCGAGCTCGTGGACGGCGCGCTCGAAGTGACGACGGCTGTGGACTGGAACGAGCGCGAGGAGCTCCTCGTGCTGTCGTGGCCGCTCGACGTGCGCGCGCAGGAGGTGGCGGCCGAGACGCAGTTCGGTCACGTCCGCCGCCCCACGCACCGCAACACGAGCTGGCAGTCGGCGCGGTTCGTCGACGTCGCCCACCGCTGGGTCCACGTGGGGGACGCCGGCTTCGGCGTCGGCATCGCCAACCGCACGACCCAGGGGTACGACGCGGCGAGCGAGGTCCGCCCCGACGGCGGGACCACGACGACGGTGAACCTGCACCTGCTCCGGGGACCGCAGTACCCCGACCCCGGGGCCGACCTCGGGCGGCACACGTTCGTCCACCGCCTGCGCCCCGGGGCCGACGTCGCCGACGCCGTTCGGGACGGCTACGCCCTGTCGCTCCCGCCGCGCCAGGTGTCGTCCGGGCGAGCAGCCGTCGAGCCGCTGGTGCGGGTCGACGGGCCGGGCCTCCTCGTGGAATCGGTCAAGCTCGCGCACGACGGGAGCGGGGACCTGGTCGTCCGGCTGTACGAGCCGTACGGCGCGCAGGCGAGCGCCGGGGTCGCGTTCGACGGGCCCGGGACGGTCGCGCGCGTCGACCTGCTCGAGGAGCCGCTCGGGGACGGGGCCGACGGCTGCCGCAGCTTCGAGGGATGGACGGCGGACGACGCGTGCGGAGCCGCACTGGTCGTGCGGCCCTTCGGCATCGTCACCCTTCGGGTGACAGAGGTGGGGGCCTGAGATGGAGACGAAGGGAATCACCATGACGACGAGGTCGCGACAGGGCGTCCCGGGTACCACGGTCGGCATCGACATGGGCGGGACGATGATCCGCGGAGGGTTGGTCGGCCCGGACGGCTCCCTGCGAGACGTCGTGCGCCGACCGCTGCCCGACAGCCCCCAGGCTCGGCACGCCGCGGTGCTCGACCTGGCCCGAGACCTCGGGCAGGACGCCTCTGCTGTCGGCATCGCGGTCGCCGGTGTGGTCGACGATGGTCGCCTCCTGCTCAGCGCGAACGTGGGCCTCGGTGATATCGACCTGCGTTCCGCTCTCGTCGAGTCCACGGGCCTGCCCTCCGAGGTGATCAACGACGCACAGGCCGCCGCTCTCGCCGAGGTCCACGGGAGCTCGGCGCCAGGCCTCGTCCTGGTCGTCACGGTCGGCACCGGGATCGGTGGCGCGGTCGTCCTGGACGGCACGCTCGTCCGAGGGCGAGGCTTCGCCGGCGAGATCGGCCACGTGGTGGTCGACCGCGGCGGCCTGTCCTGCGGTTGTGGCGCTGCCGGATGCTGGGAGGGCCTGGCGTCCGGAGAGGCGCTTCGTCGCGCCGCCGAGCGGGTGCTGCCGGGACCGGATCGCACGGTCGACCGCCTCGTCGCGGCCGCCGACTCGGGCGAGCCTGCGGCTGTCGGGGCCCTGATGGAGGCCGCCGAGGCCTTCGCCGACGGGCTCAACGGCATGTGCGCGGTCCTCGCGCCGCACCGCATCGTGCTGGGGGGTGGCGTGTTCGCCCGAGGTGGCCTCGTCGCCGACGTCTACCGGTCCCACGCCGCCACGAGGCGCTGGGTCCGAGGGGCGGAGATCACCATGGCCACCCTGGGCGACCATGCCGGTCTGCTCGGGGCCGGGCTGGCGGCCCGTGATCTCGTGGCCGACCCGCCGACGGACGTCCTCGCCACGCTCTGACCAGGGAGGCGCACCATGGCTCAGCACATCACTCCTCGTCTCGACCCGGCGATCGACACGACGCTACGGACGGCGGCCGACCGCGTGCGAAGGGTCGCCGGCGAGCGCATCGGCACGATGGTCGACCGGGCGCTGCGGCGCACCCTCACCGACACCATGACCGTCGGGACGGACGGCAGCACCTTCGTCATCACCGGTGACATCCCCGCGATGTGGCTGCGGGACTCGACCGTCCAGCTCACGCCCTACCTGAGGTTCCTCGCCGACTGTCCACCGCTGGCCACGCTCGTGGCCGGGGTCGTGCGGCGCCAGTTCGAGTGTCTGGACCACGACCCGTACGCCAACGCCTTCAACGACGGCCCCACCGGGGCTCGATACGACCCTGACGACATCTGCGTCGACCCTCACGTGTGGGAACAGAAGTACGAGGTCGACAGCCTGGCGTACCCGGTGACGCTCGCGCACCGGCTCTGGCGTGCCGACCCGGGCCAGGCGGCGCGGCTCTTCGACGAGCGCGCGCACCGGGTCCTCCGGGTGGTCGTCGACCAGCTGCGTGCCGAGCAACGACACGACGGCTCGACCTACCGCTTTTCCCGCGACACCGCGACTCCCACCGAGACGCTCGCGCGGGGCGGTCGGGGTACGCCCGTGGGAGTCACCGGGATGACCTGGAGCGGCTTCCGTCCCTCGGACGACGCATGCACGTACGGCTACAACGTGCCGGCCAACCTGTTCGCCGCACAGGCGCTCCTCGACCTGGCAGCGATCGCGGGCGAGGTCTACGCCGACGGCGTGCTGGCGCACGACGCGCGCTCTCTCTCCCGCGAGCTGGTCGACGGCGTCGCCACCCACGGGGTCGTGACCTCTCCCGGCGGCGACGAGCAGATCTACGCCTACGAGGTGGACGGCCTCGGCGGTGTCCTGTGCATGGACGACGCCAACACGCCGTCGCTCCTGTCGCTCCCTCTCGTCGCACCGGACGTGATCGACGCGACGATCTGGCAGGCGACGCGCAGGTTCGTCCTCAGCCCCGCCAATCCGTATTTCTTCACCGGGACGCTCGTGAGCGGCGTCGGCAGCCCGCACACGCTACGAGGCCATGTCTGGCCGATCGCCCTCGCCGTCGAAGGGCTGACCGGCACGCCCGATGACCGCAGACGCCTGCTCGAGCTGATCGCACGGGCGGACGGCGGCACAGGGCAGGTCCATGAGAGCTTCGATCCTTCCGACCCGACGCAGTACTCACGACCCTGGTTCTCCTGGGCCGACTCGATGTTCTGCGAGCTCGCGCTCGCCGTGGTCGACGACGCTGCCCGGGTCACCCTCGGGGTCCGGTCCCCGTCCGCGTAGCGTCGTCGAGCGGCTCCGCCGGGTCGGCGTCGACGAAGTCGACCAGCATGTCGAAGCTCATCATCTCGAAGATGTCGCGGACGAGCTGCGGAGCGCCGACCACCCGCGGGTGCGGGCCGTTCTCGCACGCGAGGACCACGAGGCGGACGCCGGACGAGTCGATGAACGTGACCCTGCGCATGTCGAGGGTCTTGCGGCCCTCGCCCGCAGCCTCCAGCGTGGCGTAGACCTCGTGGGCGACGGCGACGTCGATCTCGCCCCACATCTCCCACCGGAGCCCGTCGTCGCTCAGGTTGATACCACCGTGGGCGGCCATGATCCGTTCCTCTCGCACGCGTCTCCTGCTGGTGACCGGTGGCTTGATCGCAGGCGACGTCCAGTCTAGGTGCGGCCGCCGGGGGGTCCGGCCCGCGGGGTCAGCCCGCGGTGGCCTCCGGGCCGGGGAGGGTCTCCTCGACGTCGAGGAGGTGCGCGGCCATGCGCACGCGCGCGGCCTCGGCGTCCCCGGCGGCCAGGGCGCGCCAGACGGCCTCGTGGTCGCGCTGGGTGCGGGCCTCGGCACCCTCCTCGTGCAGCCCGCGCCAGAGCCGCTCCCGCGCGGTGCGGCCGGCGATGGCCTCGACGAGGGCGGTGATCACGGGGTTGCCGCCCTGGTCGGCGACGATCCGGTGGAACGCGGTGTCGGCCTCGATGAAGGCGGCGTGGTCGATCTCGTCCTGCGCGAGGGTGCTCGCCGCCTGCTCGAGCACGACGCGGGCCTCCTCCAGCGCCGCCGGGGTGATGCGGTGGGCGGCCAGGCCGGCGGCCTCGGTCTCGAGCACCCGCCGGACGGCGTGGAACGGGCGCGCGCTGGTGTCGCCGTGCAGGTCCACGACGAACTGCAGCGAGGACATGAGCCGGGCGGGGTCGAGGCTGGTGACGTACGTGCCGTCGCCCTGGCGGGTGTCGAGGACGCCGAGCACGGTGAGGGCGCGCACGCCCTCGCGCAGGGAGCCGCGGGAGACGCCGAGCCGGTCGGCGAGGTCCTTCTCCACGGGGAGCCGGTCGCCGGGGCCGAGCTCGCCGCCGGTGATCATGCGGCGGACGCCGTCGACGACCTCATCGGTGCGGGACATGACCTGGATTATGGCCCAGTTCCCGTGCGGGTGCACCGATTCCTCCGATGAATCGGGGGGCGTCCGTGCGTGGACCCGCCGCGGTCCGTAGCCTGGCGCGATGGCGGACCTCACGCTCGACCGGCTGCTGGACCTGGAGCACCAGGGGTGGGACGCGCTGTGCCGCAGCACCGGGGGCGCGTTCTACGGCGACCTCATGACGCCCGCCGCGCTCATGGTGCTCGTCGACGGCTCGGTGCTCGACCGCGACGCCGTCGTCGCCTCGCTGGACGGCGCGCCGCCGTGGGACTCCTACGACCTGCACGACGTGCGGCGCGTCGGGCTCGTGGACGGCGCCGCCGCGCTGGTCTACCGCGCGCGGGCGGTGCGCGGCGACGACCCGCCGTTCGTCGCGCTCATGGCCAGCACCTACGTCGTCGTCGACGGCGAGCCCCGGCTCGCGCTGTACCAGCAGACAACGCTGTGAGCGGGCCCCGGCCCGGTCTCCCCCCGGGGACCGGGCC
>NZ_JBHXAW010000087.1:0-15087 GCF_042726645.1 Isoptericola sp. NPDC060257 | reverse complement strand
CCGTGCGACCTGGTCGGGCCGCGCCACGAGCTGCGGGACGACGACGTGGGCGCCGGCCCGGAGGTGCGAGCGCGCCATGTCGAGGGCGAGGCGCCGAGCAGGCTCCGCCGCCAGGGCGGGGTCGCCGGAGATCAGCGCGCGCACCACGTCCACGTCGAGGGCGAGCGTGCCGGGCCGCCCGGCCGCGAGCGCCCCGGCGACGGTCGACTTGCCGGCGCCCGGCAGCCCGTTGAGCAGCAGCAGCGTCACCGCGCCCTCGCCCCGCCCGTCGCCCATCCCCCGATCGTAGGGAACCTCGTGGGGAACCGGCCGCGGGCGAGGTCCGCCGTTCCCCGTGTCGAGCGGACCGCGCGCTGTGCATACTCGGGGCATGAGCTCGCTGTCCCCCGCGCTCGTCGCCCACCTGCCGACCGGCATGCTCGCCGACGGTCACTGGACCGCGGCCTCGGGCGGGAGGACGTTCGAGGTCACCGACCCCGCCACGGGAGAGGTGCTGTTCGACGTCGCCGACGCCTCCCCGGAGGACGGCCGGCGCGCGCTCGCCTCGGCCGCCGACGCCGCGCCCGCGTGGCGCGCCGTCGCACCGCGCGAGCGGTCCGAGCTGCTGCGGGCCGTGTACGAGCGGCTCGTCGCGCGCAGCGACGCCGTCGCGTCCCTCATCACCGCCGAGTGCGGCAAGCCCCTGGCCGAGGCCCGGGCCGAGGTCGCGTACGGCGCCGACTTCCTGCGCTGGTACGCCGAGCAGGCGGTCCGGGCCGAGGGCCTGGTGCGCACCGCCCCCGCCGGCGCGAACCGGCAGCTCGTGCACCGGCGGCCGGTCGGCCCGGCGCTGCTGGTCACGCCGTGGAACTTCCCCATCGCGATGGCGACGCGCAAGATCGGCCCCGCGCTCGCGGCGGGCTGCACGATCGTGATCAAGCCGGCCCACCAGACCCCGCTCACCACGATGCTCGTCGCCGAGGTGATCCGGTCGGAGGCGGCCGAGCGCGGGCTGCCGCGGGGCATCGTGAACGTCGTGCCCACGGCGAGCTCGGGGGACCTCGTGGCGCCGCTGCTCGCCGACGACCGGCTGCGCAAGCTGTCCTTCACCGGATCCACCGCCGTCGGGCGCACCCTGCTGAAACAGTCCGCCGACCAGGTGCTGCGCACGTCGATGGAGCTCGGCGGCAACGCGCCGTTCGTGGTCTTCGCCGACGCCGACCTCGGCGCGGCCGTCGACGGCGCGACGGTCGCGAAGCTCCGCAACGCCGGCCAGTCCTGCGTCGCGGCCAACCGCTTCCTCGTGCACGACTCCGTCGCCCGCGAGTTCGCGCGGCGGCTCGCCGACCGGTTCGCCGCCCTGCGCGTCGGGCGCGGCGACGTGGACGGCGTCGACGTCGGCCCGCTCATCGACGCCCCGGCCGTCGAGAAGGTGGCCGCGCTCGTCGACGACGCCGTGGATCGCGGCGCGCAGGTGCTCGCGGGCGGCGGTCGCCCCGACGGCCCCGGCACGTTCTTCGAGCCCACCGTGCTCGCCGGCGTCGACCGGGACGCGCGGGCCGTGCGCGAGGAGATCTTCGGCCCGGTGGCGCCCGTCGTCGGGTTCGCCGACGACGACGAGGCCTTCGCCCTCGCGAACGACACGGAGTACGGGCTCGCCGCGTACGCCTACACGACGTCCCTGGAGCGGGCCCTGCGCGTCGGGGCGGAGATCGACGCCGGGATGATCGGGATCAACCGCGGCATGGTCTCCGACGCGAGCGCCCCGTTCGGCGGCATGAAGCAGTCCGGCCTGGGCCGGGAGGGCGGCGAGGCAGGACTCGAGGAGTTCCTCGAGACGGTGTACGTGGCGCTCTGAGCACGGTGTCCGTGGCGCCCTGAGCGCCGCCGGGTCAGCCGAGGCGCTCGACGAGGACCTGCCGTCCCGGGCCCGCCAGGTCGTGCGCCGCACCGCGGCGACCGGCGAGCGTCATGAGCACGGCCTCCGCCGGACCCCGCGCCTCCGGCCCCCGGCCGCGCCGCCAGTCCACGTCCGTCGACACGAGACGCACCCCGCGGGCGTGCCAGAACCCCCGCAGGGGCGGCGCGAGGACGGCGAAGTCGAGGGCGACGCGCAGCCTGTCGGCGGGCACCGTCCGGCGCCGGCCCAGCGGGCGGCGGATGTCCTGGTGGTGCACCAGCGCGTCGACCATGCCGACCCGGTAGCCCATCGACGCCGTCGAGCCGCGCGGCTCGAGGTGCGACCTGAGGAACGCGACGAGCTCCGCCGGCGTCAGGTGCCGGTACTCCGCGAGCGCCACGTCGTTGAGGTGGCCGGGGCGCCACCGGGCCCGGGCGAGGCGGCGCAGCAGGTCGCGCCGCGAGTGCTCCTCGAAGCTCACGACGTGCGCGACGACGTCGTGCACGCTCCAGCCCTCGCAGAGCGAGGGGGTCTCCCACAGGTCGTCGTCCAGCGAGTCGAGGAAGTCCGCGAGCTCTGACCGCTCGGCGACGGCCATCGCGCGCACGTCCGCTGTCCCTCCACGCATTTCTCCACGCTACGAGAGTCGTGGTTTCCTGGCGCGCGTGAGTTCTCGACAGCAGTCCTCGGCGGTGCGGTCTGCCGTCCGCCAGGGGGCGAGCGTGGCGGTCGCCACCGGCCTGTACGGCGTCTCGTTCGGGGCGCTGTCGGTCGTGGCCGGCGTGAGCGTGCCCCAGACGATGGCGCTGAGCCTGCTGCTCTTCTCCGGCGGGTCGCAGTTCGCCCTCATCGGGGTCGTCGCCGCGGGCGGCTCCCCCGTCGCCGCGATCGCCACGTCGACGCTGCTGGGCGTGCGCAACACGCTGTACGGCGCCGTCGTCGCGCCGCTGCTCGAGGTGCGCGGCTGGCGACGCCTCGCCGCGGCGCAGCTCACGATCGACGAGTCGACCGCGGTGGCCGTCGGCCAGCGGGAGCGCGCCGCCACCCGGGCCGGGTTCTGGGTCACCGGGATCGGCGTGTTCGTGCTGTGGAACGCGTTCACGCTGCTGGGCGCGCTCGCCGGCGACGCGCTGGGCGACCCGCGCGCCTGGGGGCTCGACGCCGCCGCGGGTGCCGCGTTCCTCGCCCTCGTGTGGCCGCGCCTGGCCGCCCGGCGCGCGCAGGTCGTCGCGGCGCTCGCCGTCGTCGTCACCGCCGCGCTGATCCCCGTCGTCCCCGCGGGCGTGCCCGTCCTCGCCGCCGCGGCGGTCGCGATCGTCGTGGGCGTGGTCGCGACGCCGAGCACGCCGGACGACCGGAAGGAGGCCGCGTGACCACCACCGCGCTGTGGGTGGCCGTCCTCGCCGCCTCGCTGCTCAGCTTCGGGCTCAAGCTCGCCGGCCATCTCATCCCGGAGCACTGGCTCGCGACGGAGCGCGTGCAGCGCACGTCGACCCTCGTGACCGTGGCGCTGCTCGTCTCCCTCGTGGTCGTGCAGACCTTCGCGGACGGGCAGGCGCTCGTCGTCGACGCGCGCGTGCCCGCGCTCGCCGTCGCGGCGATCACCCTCACCCTGCGCGCCCCGTTCATCCTCGTGGTCGTGCTCGCGGCCGCCACCGCGGCGGGGCTGCGGGCCCTCGGCTGGGGCTGAGCGCGCGGCGTACTCACCAGGCGTACTCACTAGGGTGGCCCGATGGCACTCTTCCGCGAGACGGCCGACGTCTCGGTCCGCCCGGCGGTCCCCGGCGACGAGGACGCGGTCACCCGCGTCCAGGTGTCGGCGTGGCGCGCGACGCACGAGGTGGCGCTGGGCGACGGCGTCGTCGACGCGCTCGACACCGACACCATGCGCGAGCGATGGGCGCGGGCGATCACCGCTCCCCCGGGCCCCGGCTTCGCGGTGCTCGTCGCCCTGGACGGGCCGGAGATCGTCGGCTTCGCGGCCGTGGGCCCCGGCCAGCTCGTGGCGCTCGAGGTGGAGCCGCGGCACCAGCGCGGCGGCCACGGCTCGCGGCTGCTGTCCGCCGCGGTCGACCGGCTCCGCACCGACGGCGCCGAGCAGGTCGTCACCTGGGTGCTCGACGACGACTCGGCGCGCGAGCGCTTCCTCTCCTCGGCCGGCCTGGGGCCGGACGGCACGTCCCGCACCCTCGCGACCGGCGTGCGCGACGTCGTCGAGCGGCGCTGGTCCGCCGCCATCTGAGGCCACCTCCATCTTCCCTACCGCACGGTAGGTTTCTTGCTACGCTGCAGGGGTTGCCCGTCGCCGACCCCAGGAGCGCCCCCGTGACCCTCGACCAGACCGTGCCCGCCCACACGCCGTCCCCCGCGGCGGACGGCGCGACCGAGCACCCCGCCCACCCGTTCGACGTCGAGCGCGTGCTCGCCGGGCTGACGCTCGAGGAGAAGGCCTCGCTGCTCTCCGGCGTCGACTTCTGGCACACGCAGCCGGTCGAGCGCGACGGCCGCACGCTGGTCCCGTCCGTGATGGTCACCGACGGCCCGCACGGCCTGCGCAAGCAGGACGAGAACGCGGACCACCTCGGCCTCGGCAACAGCGTGCCCGCCACCTGCTTCCCGACGGCCGCCGCGCTCGGGTCGAGCTGGGACGCCGACCTGCTGCACCGGGTCGGCGAGGCCCTCGGCCGGGAGACCCGCGCGAACGACGTCGCGGTCCTCCTCGGCCCGGGCGTGAACATCAAGCGGTCGCCGCTGTGCGGGCGCAACTTCGAGTACTTCTCCGAGGACCCGGTGGTGGCCGGCGAGCTCGCTACGGCCCTCGTCGAGGGCGTCCAGTCGCTCGGCGTCGGCACGTCCCTCAAGCACTTCGCCGCCAACAACCAGGAGGCGGACCGGATGCGGGTGTCCGCGGACGTCGACGAGCGCACGCTGCGGGAGATCTACCTGCCCGCCTTCGAGCGCGTCGTCACCAAGGCGCAGCCCTGGACCGTCATGTGCGCCTACAACAAGGTGAACGACGTCTACGCCTCGCAGCACGACTGGCTGCTCACCACGGTGCTGCGCGACGAGTGGGGCTTCGAGGGCCTCGTCGTGTCCGACTGGGGCGCGGTGCGCGACCGCGTCGCCGGGGTCGCCGCCGGCCTCGACCTGGAGATGCCGTCCTCCGGCGGGCGCACCGACGCCGAGGTCGTCGCCGCGGCGCGCGGCGGCGAGCTCGACGAGGCCCTGGTCGACGCGGCCGCCCGCCGCGTCCTGCACCTCGTCGCCCGGTCGCTGCCGGCGGCCGAGGCGCCCGGGTCGTTCGACGTCGACACCCACCACGCGCTCGCCCGCGAGGCCGCGGCCGCGGGCACCGTGCTGCTCAAGAACGCCCCCGTCGACGGCGCGCCCCTCCTCCCCCTGGCGCCCGACGACCTCGCCGGCGTCGCCGTCGTCGGCGAGCTCGCCCGGACCCCGCGCTACCAGGGCGCCGGGTCCTCGCAGGTCAACCCGACCCGCCTCGACGACGCGCTCACCGCGCTGAGGGCGGCCGCCGGCGCCGACCTCCCGTTCGCCGCGGGGTACACGCTGGCCGAGGGGCCGGCCGACGACCGCTCGCCCGACACCCTGGTCGCCGAGGCCGTCGAGGCGGCGCGCGGCGCACGCACCGTGCTCGTGTTCCTCGGCCTCCCCGCCGCGTACGAGTCGGAGGGCTACGACCGCGACCACCTGGACCTGCCCGCCGACCAGGTCGCGCTGCTGCGCGCCGTCGCGGCGGCGAACCCGCGGGTCGTCGTCGCGCTCGCCGGCGGCTCCGCGATCTCGGTGGCCCCGTGGCAGGACGTCGCCCCCGCGCTGCTCACCGGCTGGCTGGGCGGCCAGGCCGGCGGCTCCGCCGTCGCCGACGTGCTCACGGGCGCCGTCGCGCCCTCGGGCCGGCTCACCGAGACCCTGCCCCTGCGCCTCGAGGACACCCCGGCCTTCGGGAACTTCCCCGGCGAGCTCGGCCACGTCCGCTACGGCGAGGGCGTGCTGGTGGGCTACCGCTGGTACGACGCCCGCCAGGTCGACGTCGCGTACCCGTTCGGGCACGGCCTGTCGTACACGACGTTCGCGTACGACGACGCGGCGGCGGAGGTCACCGGGTCCGGCACCGACGCCCAGGTGCGCGTCACCGTGCGCGTGACCAACACCGGCCCAGTCGCCGGCTCCGAGGTCGTCCAGGTGTACGTGGGCGACCCGCAGGCCCAGGTGCAGCGGCCCGAGCGCGAGCTCAAGGCGTTCGCCAAGGTGCGCCTCGAGCCGGGCGCGTCGCAGGTCGTGACGTTCGGCCTCGACGCCCGCGACCTGTCGTACTGGCACCCCGTGCTGCGCCGCTGGGTGCTGGAGGGCGGCGAGTTCCGCGTCGCCGTGGGCGCGTCGTCCCGCGACCTGCGCGCCGAGCTCGTGGTCGACGTCGTCGGCGAGGACGTCACCCTCCCGCTCCACGAGCTGTCGACGCTCGGCGAGGCGCTCGAGCACCCGGTGGCCGGGCCCGTGGTGCGCGGCGCCCTCGACGGCGCGCCGGTCGACCCGGGCCTCCTGGCCATGGCGACCGACATGCCGCTCGCGGTCATCGCCGACTTCGGCCTGGCCGGCTTCGACCGGGGCACCCTCGAGCAGCTCGTCGAGGCCGCGAACGCCTGACCACGCCACACCGTTCGACGGTTGGACCTGTCGAGACCCCGTGCGGAGGTTCCGACAGGTCCGACCGTCGAACGGGGCGGAGCCAGGCTCAGCCGGCGGCGGGCTCGACCACGAGGTCGAGGTACGCCCGCAGGTCCGCCGCCATGTCGACGCGCTCCGCGCGCGGCCGCTCGAGCGAGTACAGCCACTGGACCTGCAGCCCGTCCATGAGGGCCACGACCGTGCGCGCGGCGACGGCGGGATCCACGCCGGCGCGGAGCCGCCCGGCGTCGGCGAGACGCTCCAGCTCGCCGCGCATGCGGGACACGGTGTCGCGGTAGCGCGCCGCGAAGAACTCGTGCGCCGGATGGTCGACCGACGTCGCCTCGGCCGCGAGACCGGCGAACACCTCGACCACGGGACGCCGCAGCGCGTTGCGCTCCACGAGCCGCACGATCGCCTCGAACAGCGACCGCCCCTGCGTGAGGTCGGTGTCGACGTCGGCGAAGTCGACGGCGTCCCGGTGCTCGAGCACCGCCTCGAGCAGCGCGGCCTTGGTCGGGAAGTGGTGCAGCAGCCCCGGGTGCGAGATGCCGACGCGCGCGGCGATCTCCCGGAGCGAGGCGCCGTGATACCCGACCTCGGCGAACGCCACGATCGCCGCCTGCAGGATCTCCTCGCGCTTGGCCCGGCCCTTGGCGTAGCCCCGGCGGGGCGCGGCCTGGTCCTCGATCGTCGTGTCGCTCACGGCGCCATTCTCCCCTCTTCCCCGCGGCGTCCGCCGTGGCGGTCACCTGCATGCCCCTGGGCAGGACCCTTGGCATCAATACCTACCATGCGGTAACCTCCATTTCCGACCAGCCGGTAGGCATTGGTCGAGGCGCGGGTCCGACGGTGGGCCCGGCAGAGAATCAGGAGTCGTCCATGGCAGACGTTCAGGCCCCCGCACCGGCCGGCCAGTCCCCCGCGTCCCCGACCCACGTCCCGGAGGCCGGCCGCGCCGCTGCCGGTACCGGGACGGTCGTCGCCTACGTCCTCGCGTTCTTCGCGCTGTACATCGCGGTGCTCACCCCCGTGGTCAGCACGCTGGCGCTCAAGGTCGACGCCCTGTCCACGCCCGAGACCCGCGCCGCCGACCTCGCGCTCGTCACCGGCGTCGGGGCCTTCTTCGCCTTCGTCGCCAACCCGGTCGCCGGCGCCCTGTCCGACCGCACGACGTCGCGGCTCGGCATACGGCGGCCCTGGCTGCTGTGGGGCGTGCTGCTCGGCGCCGTCGGCCTCCTGCTCATCGCGTTCGCGCCGGCGATCTGGATGGTCGTGATCGGGTGGGCCGTCACGCAGGCCGCGATGAACGGCACCCAGGCCGCGCTCCAGGCGCTGCTGCCCGACCAGGTCGCCGAGACCCAGCGCGCCCGCGTCTCCAGCCTGCTCGGCATGGCCCAGCAGCTCGCCCCGCTGGTCGGCATCGCGCTCGCCTTCGGGTTCACCGCCGCCGGGGCGAACGAGATCTGGATCTTCCTCGTCCCCACGTTCCTGGCCGTCGTCGGCGTGCTCGCGCTCGTGGCCGTCCTCAAGGACCGCCGCCTCGACCGGGCCGACGTCGCCCCGTTCCGCCTCGGCGTGTTCCTCAAGGGCTTCTGGGTCTCCCCGCGACAGCACCCCGACTTCGCGTGGACCTTCCTCGGCCGCTTCCTCATGCTGTTCGGCTTCGCGCTCTACAACACCTACCAGCTGTACTTCCTCATCGACCGGTTCGGCTTCGACAACGCCACGGCGCTGAGCTGGCAGCTGCGGCTCATGGTCGTGCAGGCCGTCGTCATGGTGGTGGCGTCCCTCCTGGGCGGCGTGCTGTCCGACCGCACCGGCCGCCGCAAGGTCTTCGTCGTCGTCGCCACCCTGCTGGCCGGCGCCGGCCTCCTCACGTTCGCGCTCGTGCAGGGTCCGGGCACGCTCTACCTGGGCGCGTCCCTGTTCGGCGCCGGCCTCGGCGCCTACTTCGCCGTCGACCTCGCGCTCGTCACCGACGTGCTGCCGAACGCCGAGACCGAGGCCGCGAAGAACATGGGCGTCTTCAACATCGCCAACGCGCTGCCGCAGTCCGTGGCCCCGGCTCTCGCCCCGGCGTTCCTCGCCATCGGTTCCGGCACCGGCGCCGGCGGCGGCAACTACACCGCCCTGTTCGCCATCTCCGCGGTCATCGTCGCCCTCGGCGCCGTGGCCACCCTGTTCATCCGAGGAGCCCGCTGATGACCGCACCGACCGGCGCCGCCGACGCGCCCGTCCCCGCCGACGCCCCGTACCGCGACGCGTCACGCCCCGTCGCCGAGCGCGTGGCCGACCTGCTCGCCCGCATGACCCTCGAGGAGAAGGCCGGCCAGCTCTTCCAGACCATGATCGAGGTGGGCGAGGGCGGCGCGCTGTCCGAGGGCCCGTCCGCGATGGGCGTGCCCGCCACCACCGACATGGTGGTGAAGCGCCAGATGACGCACTTCAACGTGCTCATGGCGCCGCCCACGGCCCGCGAGTTCGCGCTCTGGCACAACCGGCTCCAGGAGCTCGCGGCGTCCACCCGCCTCGGCATCCCCGTGACGGTGTCCACCGACCCGCGGCACGCGTTCACCGACAACCCCGGCACCGCGCTGCTGTCCGGGCCGTTCTCGCAGTGGCCGGAGACGCTCGGCCTCGCCGCCACCCGCGACGAGCGCCTGGTCGAGGAGCACGCCGACGCAGCGCGCCGCGAGTACCTCGCGGTCGGCATCCGCACGGCCCTGCACCCGCAGGTCGACCTCGCCACCGAGCCCCGCTGGTCCCGCGCGAACGGCACCTTCGGCGAGGACGCCGCGCTCACCGGCCGGATGGGCGCCGCGTACGTGCGCGGGTTCCAGGCCACCGGCGACGTCGCCCGCGCGGCCGGCCTGCCCGGCACGTTCGGCGAGCGCTCCGTCTCGACCATGACCAAGCACTTCCCTGGCGGCGGGCCGCAGCAGGACGGCGAGGACCCGCACTTCGCCTACGGGCGCGAGCAGGTGTACCCCGGCGGGCGCTTCGCCGAGCACCTGGAGCCGTTCAAGGCGCTGCTGGCCGCGGGGACGCGCCAGATGATGCCGTACTACGGCATGCCGGTGGGCCTCGAGGCGGACCTCGGCGACGGGCCCGAGGCCGTCGAGCAGGTCGGGTTCGGCTTCAACCGGCAGATCCTCACGCGTCTGCTGCGCGACGAGCTCGGCTTCGACGGCGTCGTGTGCACCGACTGGGGCCTGGTGTCCGACGCCGAGATCCTCGGCCAGCCGTTCCCGGCCCGCGCCTGGGGCGTCGAGCACCTCGCTCCGGTCGACCGGCTGGAGAGGATCCTCGCGGCCGGCGCCGACCAGCTCGGCGGCGAGGCGTGCCCCGAGCTCGTCGTGGAGCTGGTCCGCGCGGGTCGGGTCACCGAGGCGCGGGTCGACGAGTCCGTCGCCCGCCTGCTGCGGGAGAAGTTCGAGCTGGGCCTGTTCGACGGCGCCCGCGACGTCGACGCCGACGCCGCGGCGTCCGTCGTCGGGCACCCGGACCTCGTGGCCGCGGGGCGGCGCGCCCAGTCGCGGTCCGTGACCCCGCTGGCGTCCGCGGCCGACGGCGCGGCCCGCCTCCCGCTGGCCCGCGGCCTGCGCGTCTTCGTGGAGGGCGCCGCCGACGTCGTCGACGGGCTCGAGGGCGCCACCCTGGTCGCCTCCCCCGCCGAGGCCGACGTCGCGCTGCTGCGCCTCAAGGCGCCGTACGACGACCGCGGGCCCGGCTTCGAGGGCTTCTTCCACGCCGGCTCGCTCGACTTCCCCGCGGAGGTCGTCGCGCACGTGGCCGAGACCGCCGCGCAGGTGCCGACCGTCGTCGACGTCTACCTCGACCGGCCCGCGATCCTCGCCCCCGTGCTCGAGGCGCTGGGCGGCCGCGGGTCGCTGGTCGCGAACTTCGGGGCGTCCACCCCGGCGCTGCTCGACGCCCTCACCGGCATCGTCCCCGCCGAGGGCCGCCTCCCGTTCGACCTGCCCCGGTCGACGGCCGCCGTGGAGGCGTCCCGCGAGGACGTGCCGTTCGACACCGCGGACCCGCTGTTCCGGTTCGGCCACGGCCTGGCGCTCTGACCGGTGGTGGGTGCCCGGCGCGACCGGCGACCACCGATGGGAGGATGAGGCGGTGACGTCCTCCTCCCCGGCCCCCGCCCGTACCGTCCGGGACGCCGCGGCGGGGATCGCCGTCCTCGGCGTCGCCAACTTCGTCGCCATCACCACCGAGGTGCTGCCGGTGGGCCTGCTGCCGCAGGTCGCGCGCGGCGTCGGCGTGAGCGAGTCGACGGCAGGCCTGCTGGTCACGGTCTACGCGTTCGTGGTCGCCGCCTGCGCGGTACCGCTGACGATCGCCACCCGGTCGCTCGCCCGCAAGCCCCTGCTGCTCGCGACGCTCGCCACGTACGCGGCGAGCAACCTGCTGGTGGCCGTCGCGCCGTCGTACGCCGTGGTCGCGGGCGCGCGCGTGCTCGGCGGGCTGGGGCACGCGGTGTTCTTCTCCGTGTCGATCGCGTACGCCGCGCGCCTCGTCAGCCCCCTGTACACCGGCCGCGCCCTCACCCTCGTGACCGCCGGCGGCACCCTCGGCTTCGTGCTCGGCGTGCCGCTGTCGACGTCGCTCGGGGCCGCGGTGGGCTGGCGCTGGTCGTTCGGCGTGCTCGCCGCGGTCTGCACGGTGACCGCCCTGCTCGTGGCGCGCCTGCTGCCGTCCGTCGCCGTCGAGCCCGCCGCCCCGCGCGACGCCGCGGCCGCCCGCCGCGGGCGCGCCCGCCTCGGGCTCGTGGTCGGCACCAACACCGTGCTGTTCGGCGGCCAGTACACCGTGTACACGTACATCTCCGTGCTGCTGCTGGCCGCCGGGCTGTCGGAGGCCGCCGTCGGGCCGGTGCTGCTGGTGTTCGGCGCGCTCGGGCTGGTCGGGCTCTGGGCCGCGGCCCGCTACCTCGACCACAGCCCGCGCGCCCTGACGATCGCGTCCATGGCCTCGATCGCCGTGGCCCTCGTCGCCGTCGCGCTCGCGCTGCCGGGCGCCGTCGGCGTGCTGGTCGCGGCGGGCGTGTGGCTCGCCGCGTTCGGCGCCATCCCTGCCACGTTCCAGGCCGCGGCGCTGCGTACCCAGGGCGCCACGCCCGACATCGCCGGGGCGTTCGTCAACGCGACCTCGAACTTCGGCATCGGGCTCGGCGCGGCCGTGGGCGCGGCGGTGGTCGCCGGTCCCGGGCCGCGCGCCCTGGCGCTGACCGGGGCCGCGATCGTCGCCGTCGCGCTCGTGGCGGTGCTCGTCGCCCGCCAGGCGTTCCCGCGTCACGCGACGTCGTAGGCGCCGGCAGGCCGGGCGAACCGTTCCGACGATCCGTTCCCGGGTCGTCACGACGCCGTGACGCGCCCGTAGCACCCGGGTGCGAGCGTGTCCCCATGAACCTGTCGGGGTCCCTGCCGGGAGCGCGGCGCGGCGGCCGCGCCGCGCCCCTCGTGACCGACTACTTCGCGGCGCCGACCGACGCCGTCGCGGCGACGGTGGTGCACCAGGAGGCGGGGCCGTCGGTCCTGGCGCGAGGCTCGGGCCGACCGCTCTTCGACACCGTGCGGCTGCCGGCGGTGGAGCCGTTCGTGATGCTGGGACGCGTCGCGGAGGCGCTGTGCGCGCGGCCGTACGCGGAGGTCACGGCCCATCCGCGGCACGGCGCCCTCGTGGACGGCGCGGACGAGGGCCCCTGGGTGGTGGCCGTCTCGGACGAGCTCGCGGAGGCGCTGGCCGCCGCGGCCCCGGACCGGCTGCTCGACGTCGCACGCTCGTGGGCGACGGCGAGCGGCGGGAGCCTGCCCGCCGCCGACCGGCTCGCGCCCGCCCTGGTCGCGCTGGGCGGGCTCGCCGACCGCGCACGCCAGGTGCGCCACGGGTTGTACTGCTGGGCGCGGCTCACGCCGCTGGACCCGCCGGCCGTCGGGACCCCGGCCGGCGGCCGGGTCAGGACGTCGCGCCCGGCCTGAACATCGACGACGCCTTGCGGAGCGTCTCGCGGGCCCGGCGGCGGTCGCCGGCCGCGTCGTAGGCGAACGCCAGGTGGTACCAGGCCTTCCAGTCGTCCGGGTCCTGCTCCACCGCGGCCCGGCGCTCCTCGAACGCGGCGTCCGCGGCCGCGCGGTCCACCCGTCCGCCCGGCGAGCGCGGCAGGTCGTCCACCGGCAGCTCGTCCGCGGCCGCGAGCACGTCGGCCATGTGCTGCACCCGTGTCGCGAGGCGGTACTCGCGCGCGATGAGCACGATGACGAGCAGCGGGATGACCAGCACGGCCAGGCCGATGGCGATCAGCACCGGCTCGCCGGTGCCGATCATCGACACACCGCGCCCGGCGATCTGCCAGACGTACAGCGCGAGCAGCGCGGTGACGGCGACCGCCCCCGCGAGCCCCCGCGGCAGCCGCCGGCGCGGCGCGTCGCTCACGACAGGTCCAGCACGTTCTCGAGTCCCACGGTCAGCCCGGGCCGGGAGACGACCTCGCGCACCGCCAGCAGCACGCCGGGCATGAACGACGCCCGGTCGAACGAGTCCTGCCGGATCACGAGCTGCTCGCCGACGTTCCCGAACAGGATCTCCTCGTGCGCCACGAGGCCCCGCAGCCGGACGGCGTGCACGCGCACCCCGTCGACGTCGGCGCCCCGCGCCTCGACGCCCGTCTCGGTGGCGTCGGGCATCGCGGCCAGGCCGGCCTCGGACCGCGCGCGGGCGATCGCCGCGGCGGTGTGCCGCGCCGTGCCCGACGGGGCGTCGACCTTGTCGGGGTGGTGCAGCTCGACCACCTCGGCCGACTCGAAGTACCGCGCCGCCTTGGCCGCGAACGTCATCGCGAGCACGGCCGACAGGCCGAAGTTCGGCGCGATGAGCACGCCCAGCCCGTCCTGTCCGGCCCGTGCGGCGTTGACGCGCTCCAGGTGCTCCGTGACCCGGCCGCGCGAGGCCTCGTCCCACCCGGTCGTCCCGACGACGGCGTGCGCGCCGGCGTCGAGCACCGCGTGCACGTTCGCCTCGGTGGCGGCCGGCACCGTGAAGTCGATCGCCACGTCGGCGCCGGCCAGGGCGTCGGCGTCGACCGTGTCGCCCGCGTCGAGGCGCGCGACCAGCTCGAGGTCCGCCGCCTCCTCGACCGCCCGGCACACGGTGGCGCCCATCCGCCCGGCTGCGCCGAGCACGGCCACCTTGATGCTCTTGCTCATGGGTGAGTCTCCGATCTCGTTCCTCATGTCGTCGGGACCGGTCTCAGTCGCCGAACGGACCGACGCGCACGACGGACCGCGGCCGCGCGGCCAGGTCGGCGGCGAGCTCGCGGACGTCGTCGACGGTCACGGCGCGGACCCGCTCGAGGGACTCCTCCAGGGTCAGCAGCTCGCCGTACACCAGCTCGGCCTTGCCCAGCCGGCTCATGCGCGACCCGGAGTCCTCCAGGCCGAGCACGAGGCCGCCCGAGAGCTGCCCGATGCTGCGCTCCAGCTCGGCGGCCGTGATGGGCTCGGTCGCCATCCGCTCCAGCTCGGCGACCAGCAGCTCGGTGACCTGGTCGACCTTCGCGGGCGAGCAGCCGGCGTACAACCCGAACGTGCCGATCCCGCCGTGGCCGGAGGCGAACGAGTACGTGGTGTACGCCAGGCCGCGGCGCTCGCGCACCTCCTGGAAGAGGCGCGACGACATGCCGCCGCCCAGGACGGCGTTGAGCACGGACAGCGTGAAGCGGCGGTCGTCGGTGGCCGCGAGACCCGTGGACCCCACGATGACGTTCGCCTGCTCTACCTGGCGCCGCACGGTGAGCTCGACGCCCTCCGTCGGGACGCCGACGGGGTCGGCGGCGGTCGGGCGCCGGTCGCGCGGGGCCGCGCCGGCGGCCAGGTCCCAACCGCCGGTGGCGAGGGCGTCCGTCACCTGCCCGACGAGGGCGTCGTGGTCGACGCCGCCCGCAGCCGAGACCACCAGGGTCTCGGGCCGGTAGTGCCAGCGGTAGTGCTCCCAGACGGCGTCGCGCGGCACGGCCCGGATCGTGTCCGGGGTGCCGCCGATCGGCCGGCCGAGCGGGTGCGTGCCGAGCACGGCGGCGGAGAACTCCTCGTGCACGACGTCGCCCGGGTCGTCGTCGTTCATCGCGAGCTCTTCGAGGATCACGCCGCGCTCGGTCTCGAGCTCGCCCTCGTCGAGGCGCGCGGAGGTGACCATGTCGGCGATGACGTCGACCGCCATCGGCAGGTCGGCGTCGAGCACGCGGGCGTAGTAGCACGTGTGCTCCTTGCCCGTTGCCGCGTTGGCCTCGCCGCCCACGGCGTCGAAGGCCTCGGCGATGTCCATCGCCGAGCGGCGGGGTGTGCCCTTGAACAGCAGGTGCTCGAGGAAGTGCGTGGAGCCGAAGTGGCCGTCGGTCTCGTCGCGGGAGCCGACGCCGACCCAGGCGCCCACCGTGGCCGAGCGCAGGCCCGGCATCGACTCGGTGAGCACACGAACACCGCCGGGCAGGACGGTGCGACGGATCGTCGCAC
>NZ_JBHXAW010000086.1:0-15108 GCF_042726645.1 Isoptericola sp. NPDC060257 | reverse complement strand
GGGACAGGGGTAGTGTGTTGGTTGGGGGTTTCTCGTGGGGGGGAGGCGGGGGGGGGGGGGGGGGGCCCCGTACCCCAGGCCGGCGGGGGGGGGGGGGGGGGCCCCCCCCCGTCCGGATGACGACGGTGGGGTTGTCGTCAGCCGTTGACGCGTGCGGCGAGGTCGCGCCCGACCTCGGCCGTCGTGCGTACTCGGTCGCCGCGCTCGACGAGATCGGCCGCGACGGCCGCCTCCACGCGCTTGCTCTCCTCGGCGAGGCCGAGGTGGTCGAGCAGCAGCGAGACCGACAGGACCGTGGCGGTCGGGTCGGCCTTGCCCTGGCCCGCGATGTCCGGGGCCGAGCCGTGCACCGGCTCGAACATGGACGGCGCGGTGCGGTCGGGGTTGATGTTCGCCGACGCGGCGAGGCCGATGCCGCCGGTGATGGCGGCGGCCTGGTCGGTGAGGATGTCGCCGAACAGGTTGTCGGTGACGATCACGTCGAACCGCGACGGGTTCGTCGTGAGGAAGATCGTGGCGGCGTCCACGTGCAGGTAGTCCGTGGTGACGTCGGGGAAGTCGGCGTTGACGGCCTCGACGGTACGGCGCCACAGGTGCCCGGCGTGCACCAGCACGTTGTGCTTGTGCACCAGCGTGAGGTGCTTGCGCGGGCGGGCCTGGGCACGGGCGAAGGCGTCGCGCACGACGCGCTCCACGCCGAACGCGGTGTTGACCGACACCTCGGTCGCGATCTCGTGCGGGGTGCCGACGCGCAGCGCGCCGCCGTTGCCCACGTACGGGCCCTCGGTGCCCTCGCGCACGACGACGAAGTCGACGTCGCCGGGGTTGGCCAGCGGGCTGGTGACCCCGGGGTACAGCTTGCCGGGGCGCAGGTTCACGTAGTGGTCCAGCGAGAAGCGGAGCTTGAGCAGCAGGCCGCGCTCGAGCACGCCCGACGGCACGCTCGGGTCGCCGATGGCGCCCAGCAGGATCGCGTCGTGCTGCTTGATGGCCTCGAGGTCGGCGTCCGTGAGCGTCTCGCCGGTCGCGTGCCAGCGGCGCGCGCCCAGGTCGAACTCGGTGGTGGAGATCTTCACGTCCGAGCCGGCCACGGCCGCCTCGAGGACCGCCAGGCCCTGCTCCACGACTTCCGTGCCGATGCCGTCGCCGGCCACCACTGCCAGGTCGATGCTCCGCGTCATGGGCCGAGCCTAAGCCCCTCCGGTCATGATGCGGACACAGATCTCACGCTTCGGACAGCCAAGCTCGTGACCTCGCAGGTCAGCGGGACGTGCATCAGGCGCGGTAGAGCACCTTGAACCGCTCGCAGACCACGGGCATCGACGGGTCGAACTCCCGGCCGATCTGCGGGAGCGTGCGGCGCCAGTAGCGCTCGTGCCCGGCACGCCAGTCGGCCAGGGTGCGGTCGCCCTCGCCCTCGGCGGCGGCGTGCTCGGCGGTCACCTCCTCGAACGGGACGGTCTCGACCTGCGTGGTCCGGATGAGGAGGCGCGGCTCGCCCGCGCCGTCGAGCACGATCGACAGGTCGCCCTTGCGCGGCAGCGGCTCGTCGGCGGCCTCGTACTCCCAGACGGCGGCTGCGGTGCCGGTCTTCACCCCGTCGAGCACCAGCCCGAGCAGCTCGTCCGCCAACTCGGACGAGTCGCCGAACGACCAGGCGGGCGGCGGCACCACGTTCTCCGACCGCTCCCCCACCGCGCCGCCGTGGCTGGTGCGGCCGGCGCTCGGGCGCGCGACGTCCCAGAACTGCGTGATGAGGTCGGCCTGCTCGGAGTCCAGCCCGGGGGTCACGTCGTCGGTCATGGGTCCATCCTGCCAGGATGCCCGGCATGGACACCCGCGTCGCCGCCTACGCCCTCGTCCTCGAGGGCGACAAGATCCTGCTCCCCCACTGGTCCGGCGACGCCGGATCGGGCTGGACGATGCCCGGGGGCGGCATCGATCCCGGCGAGCACCCCGAGGACGCGGCCGTCCGCGAGCTGCGGGAGGAGACGGGGTACCACGTCGAGCTCGACGGCCTGCTCGGCGTCGACAGCATCGTGATCCCGCCCGAGGGCCGCGGCGTCGTCGACGGCACCGACCACGCGGTGGCGCTGCACGGCATCCGCATCCTCTACCGCGCGCACGTCGTCGGCGGCGAGCTCACCAAGGAGGCCGACGGCACCACCGACGACGTCGCGTGGCACAGGCTGTCCGACGTGGACGCGCTCGACCGCGTGGAGCTCGTCGACGTCGTCCGGGCGTGGGCGGGGCTGCTCGGCTGACCGGCCGAACTACCTCGGCGGTCCGGGTACTACCTCGCCGGCTTCGGTACTACCTCGGCGGGACCCGTCCTACCTCGGCATGGTCGGGACGCACGTGCGGCCGCCGCCCCCGGGTGGGGGACGACGGCCGCGCGCGTCGCTGCTGACGGTGTGGGTCAGCGAGCGGCGCTGCCCTCCGTGTAGTCGGAGTCAGCGGGCTTGATCCACGAGAACATCTTCCGGAGCTCACGCCCGGTGGTCTCGATCGGGTGCGCCTCGCCCTTCTCGCGCAGCGCGGTGAACTCGGGCGCGCCCGCGTCCTGGTCCGCGATGAAGCGCTCGGCGAAGGCGCCGTTCTGGATGTCCGCGAGGACGGCCTTCATGTTCTCCTTGACGCGCGGGTCGATGACGCGCGGGCCGGAGACGTAGTCGCCGTACTCGGCCGTGTCGGAGACCGACCAGCGCTGCTTGGCGATGCCGCCCTCGACCATGAGGTCGACGATCAGCTTCAGCTCGTGCAGCACCTCGAAGTACGCGACCTCGGGCTGGTAGCCCGCCTCGGTCAGCGTCTCGAAGCCGTACTGGACCAGCTGCGAGGCGCCGCCGCACAGCACGGCCTGCTCGCCGAACAGGTCGGTCTCGGTCTCCTCGGTGAAGGTGGTCTTGATGCCACCGGCGCGCAGGCCGCCGATGCCCTTCGCGTAGGACAGGGCCAGCTCCCAGGCGGAGCCCGACGCGTCCTGCTCGACGGCGACGATCACCGGCACGCCGCGGCCGTCGACGTACTCGCGACGCACGAGGTGGCCCGGGCCCTTGGGGGCGACCATGAGCACGTCGTGGCCGGCCTCGGGCTTGATGTAGCCGAAGCGGATGTTGAAGCCGTGCCCGAAGACGAGCGCCGCGCCCTCGTTGAGGTTCGGGGCGATCTCGTCGCGGTACACGTGCCGCTGCACCTGGTCCGGCGCGAGGATGACGACGACGTCCGCCTCCTTGACGGCGTCGGCGACGGTGAGCACGCGCAGGCCCTCGTCCTCGGCCTTCTTCGCGGAGCCGGAGCCCTCGCGCAGGCCGACGCGGACGTCGACGCCCGAGTCGCGCAGGTTCAGCGCGTGCGCGTGGCCCTGGCTCCCGTAGCCGATGACCGCGACCTTGCGCTGCTGGATGATGGACAGGTCGGCGTCGTCGTCGTAGAACAGCTCAGCCACGGTGATGCTCCTCGGTTCTCGGTACTGCGTTCGTCACTACAGGTCGGTATGTGGTCACCCGCGGGGGTGACGGTACGCGAACGGCGTCAGGCCGTGCGCACGCGCTCCAGCGCTCGGTCGGTGATGGACCGCGAGCCGCGGCCCACGGCGAGCGTGCCGGACTTCACGATCTCGCGGACGCCGTACGGCTCGAGCGCGCCGAGCAGCGCGGAGAGCTTGGCGGCGGTGCCGGTCGCCTCGATGACGACCGTGTCGGGGACGACGTCCACGACGTGGGCGCGGAAGAGGTCGACGACCTCGAGCACTCCCGCACGGGTGGCCTGGTCGGCCCGCACCTTGACGAGCAGGAGCTCGCGCTGCACGGACGACTCGGGGTCGAGCTCGACGATCTTGATGACGTTGATCAGCTTGTTGAGCTGCTTCGTCACGTGCTCGAGCGGGTGCTCCTCGACGTCGACCACCACGGTGATGCGCGAGATCTCCTCGTGCTCCGTGGGCCCGACGGCCAGGGAGTGGATGTTGAACGCGCGGCGCGCGAACAGCGCGGTGACGCGGGTGAGGACGCCGGGCTTGTTCTCGACCAGCACGGACAGGGTGTGACGCGACATGGGTCTCAGTCCTCTCGGTCCCACGCCGGCGAGATGCCGCGCGCGTACTGGATGTCGTCGTTCGGCACTCCGGCGGCGACCATCGGCCACACCATGGCGTCGCGCGAGACCTGGAAGTCGATGACCACGGGGCGGTCGTCGATCTCCTGCGCCCGCTTGATCGCGGCGTCGACCTCGTCCTCGCGCTCCACGCGGATGCCCTCGCAGCCGTACGCGTCCGCCAGCTTCACGAAGTCCGGGATGCGCCGGGTCCCGTGCCCGGTGTGCAGGTCGGTGTTGGAGTAGCGCTCGTCGTAGAAGAGCGTCTGCCACTGCCGCACCATGCCGAGCGAGCTGTTGTTGATCAGCGCCACCTTGATCGGGATGTCGTTGATCGCGCAGGTCGCGAGCTCCTGGTTGGTCATCTGGAAGCAGCCGTCGCCGTCGATGGCCCACACCTCGCGGTCGGGCTCACCGACCTTGGCGCCCATCGCGGCGGGGACCGCGAAGCCCATGGTGCCGAGGCCCGCGGAGTTCAGCCAGGTCCGGGGGCGCTCGTAGCGGATGAACTGCGCCGCCCACATCTGGTGCTGCCCCACGCCCGCGGCGTAGATCGCGTCCGGGCCGGCCAGCTCGCCCAGGCGGGAGATCACGTGCTGCGGCGACAGGTGGCCGTCGTCCGTGGGCGAGTAGCCCAGCGGGTACGTCTCGCGCCAGGTGTCGAGCTGGTGCCACCAGGCCGCCAGGTCGGGCCTGCCCACCTTGGCGTGCTCGGCCTCGAGGGCCGGCACCAGGTCGGCGATCACCTCGCGCAGGTCGCCGACGATCGGCACGTCCACCGGGCGGTTCTTGCCGATCTCCGCGGGGTCGATGTCGGCGTGCACGACGGCGGCGCTCGGGGCGAAGCTCGACAGCCGGCCGGTGACGCGGTCGTCGAAGCGGGCGCCGAGGGCCACCACCAGGTCGGCCTTCTGCAGCGCGGCCACGGCCGGGACGGTGCCGTGCATGCCGGGCATGCCCAGGTGCTGCGGGTGGCTGTCCGGGACGGCGCCGCGGGCGGTGAGCGTCGTGACGACGGCCGCGCCCGAGGTGTCGACCAGCCGGCGCAGCGCCTCCGACGCGCCGGAGCGGATAACGCCGCCGCCCACGTACAGCACCGGGCGGCGGGCGGTGGCGAGCAGCTTCGCGGCCTCGCGGATCTGCTTGGCGTGCGGCTTCGTCACGGGGTGGTACCCGGGCAGCGACAGCTCCTGCGGCCAGGAGAACTCGGTGGTGGCCTGCATGGCGGATTTCGCGATGTCGACCAGCACCGGGCCGGGCCGGCCCGTCGACGCGATGTGGAACGCCTCCGCGATCGTGCGCGGGATCTCCGCCGGGTCGGTGACCAGGTAGGAGTGCTTGGTGATCGGCATCGTGATGCCGACGATGTCGGCCTCCTGGAACCCGTCGGTGCCGATCAGGGACTGCGCCACCTGGCCGGTGATCGCGACCAGCGGGACGGAGTCCATGTGCGCGTCGGCGATGGGCGTCACGAGGTTGGTCGCACCCGGGCCCGAGGTCGCCATCGTCACGCCGACCTTGCCGGTGGCGTGGGCGTAGCCCTGGGCCGCGTGCCCGCCGCCCTGCTCGTGCCGCACCAGCACGTGGCGGATCTGCTTGGAGTCCATGAGCGGGTCGTAGAGCGGAAGGATCGCGCCACCCGGGATGCCGAAGACGTTCTCGACGCCGACCGACTCGAGCGAGCGGACGATCGACTCGGCGCCGGTGACCTCCTCACCGGACACGGTTCGGCCGGCGGCACCGTCAGCACTGCGCGACGCGGTGCGGGCGGCCACCTGGGCGGGGGTCGGGTTCGGCTGGACCATCGGTCTCTCCTGCCGGTCGGTCTTGCGGGCGAAGGGTCTGGCGAGGGGTGTCGCTGCAATGAAAAACCCCCCGGTCCCGGGATGACGGGACTGACGAGGGGTGAGCGCGCTGACGAAGCCTGGTGCGTGGGCCTAGTCGGCGCGCCCGGGAAGAAGTACTACGAGGATCGTCTGCACGGATCGAACGTTACGCCCGCGTCTCCTCGATGTCACGTCGTGAGCCCGGTGTCCCATCATGCGGACACCATGGGGGCACCGGGCTCACGACCTGCGCCGCGACGGCGACGGTCAGCTCACGTCGCGTCGCCGGAACACGAGCAGCGCGAGCAGTGTGACGACGACGGCGAGCGCCGCCACGGCCAGCCCGCCCTGCGCGGTGGTCACGACGTGGTCCACCGGGACGCACTCGAACACGCCGTCGGCGCTCGGCGTGCACCGCTCCGTCTGGAACACGACCCCGCCCTGCAGCCAGGCCGAGTGCGCCGTCGTCGGGAGCCAGCGCTGCAGCTCGCCGAACGAGTAGCCGAAGACCAGGCAGGCCCAGGCGACCACGCCGACCAGGCCGACCGCGGCGGCGGCATGCTTGAACAGCGTGCCGAGCGCCACGCCGAGCGCGGCGAGCACGGCCCCGGCCGCGACGAGGCGCCCGGTGAACGCGGCGACCTCGAGCCAGACGGCGCCGGTGAGCTCGCCGAGCGTGCCGTACGAGGCGTACACCGCGTACGACGCGCCGACGAGCAGCGCGAACCCGACCAGCACCACCGGGACCGTGCCGACCGCGGCGGCCACCGCCTTCGACCAGTACACCCGCTGCCGGCGCGGCTCGAACGTGAGCCACATCCCCAGCGACCCGCTGTTGATCTCGGCGGTCACGAAGCTCACCCCGACCACCAGCACGACGAGGAGCAGCAGCACCGCGAGGTCGTCCAGCGACGCCAGGCCCGACCACCCGTTCCACACCGAGCCCTGGATGTCCGCCACGGCGGCCCGGGTCGCGTCGTCCTGCGCGTTGACCTCCGCCGCCCCGTAGAGCATCTCGTCCTGAGCCTCGTCGGGGACGAACGTCTGCGTCGGCGGCAGGTACCAGTCCAGGCGGGGGGCCATCTGGTCGCAGCCCCAGTCCTCCGGGGTGGCGCCCTCGGCCTCGGCCCCGGCCTCGCAGTCGGCGACCTGCTGCTCCCCGTCCTTCTCCCACTGCTCCTGGTCGGCGGCGAACATCTCCTGCGCGTTCGCGACGTCCTGGTCGCTCGGCGGGGGTGCCGACAGGTACGTCGCCGCACCGCTCAGGACGACCAGCCCCAGAACTCCGACGCACGCCCAGCGCGTCACCTGGCGGGCCCACAGCCGGCGCAGCTCGACCCGCAGCAGGCGGCTCATGCGTCCACCTCCGTCGTCGTCCCGGTGCCGGCCCCGGTGCTCGCCGCCGCCGGCACCGGACCGCGTCCGCCGCCGCCGGGGACCTCCCCGGCCGTGAGGCCGAGGAACACCGACTCGAGGTCGGCCTGGAGCGGGGTGAGCTCGCGCACCCACACGCCACGCTCGCCGAGGGCGCGGTTCACGGCCGCGGGGTCGGCGGCGCCGTCGACGAGGAGCGCGTCGTGCTCTCGCCGCACGAGCAGCCCGCCGGTCTCGAGCACGCTGGTCGCGATGGTCAGGTCGGCCGGCGCGACGCGCAGCCGGACCGACCCGGTCGAGGAGCCGGCACCGATGAGGTCGGCCACCCGCCCCGCGGCGACGAGGCGGCCGCGGGCCACGATCGAGACCGTGTCGGCGATCTGCTCGACCTCGGCCAGGATGTGGCTGGACACCAGCACCGTCTTGCCCTGGTCGGCGAGGCCGCGCATGGTCTGCCGGATCTCCCGGATGCCCGCGGGGTCGAGGCCGTTCGTCGGCTCGTCGAAGATGAGCAGGTCGGGGTCCTTGAGCAGGGTCGCCGCGATCGCGAGCCGCTGCTTCATGCCGAGCGAGTAGCCCTTGTACCCGTCCTTGGCGCGCCCGGTGAGCCCGACCTCGTCGATGACGGCGTCCACCCGGCCCGCGGGCGCGCCGATCGCGTCCGCGAGCAGGCGCAGGTTGCGGCGGGCGCTGAAGGCCGGGAAGAACTTGGGGCTCTCGACGATGGCGCCGACCCGGCCCACCACCTCGGGCAGCCGCTTCGGCACCTCGTGCCCGAAGATCGTCGCGGTGCCCCGGTCGGGCCGGACCAGGCCCAGGAGCATGCGGATCGTCGTCGTCTTCCCCGACCCGTTGGGCCCCAGGAAGCCGTGGACACCGCCCACGGGCACCTGCAGGTCGAGGCCCTCGACCCCGACCGACCTCCCTCGCACGCTCCGGTACGTCTTGCGGAGCCCTCGCGTCTCGATCGCGAGCTCTCCACCACCCCGGGCACCGTCCAGCACGGCCACCGCCACCTCCTCGTGGCCGCGGCGCGGCCCGTCGGTCGCGCCCGTCGGACGACGGCGCTGCCAGGGAGGATAGAGCAGCCTTGACGTGGGCGAAAGGTCCCCGCTACCCGAGTTTGACCCGGTCGCGACGGTTCACCCGTCAGGCTCGCCCGCCCAGCGTTCGGCACGCCCCGGGATCACGGCGATGTCGACCTCGTTGCCCTCGGGGTCGGCGACCGTGCGCCAGAACGGCGCCTCCGCGTCGCGCACGACCGTGCCGCCGGCGGCGACCGCGGCTGCCACGCGCGCGTCGGCGACGTCGGCGGGGACGAACACGTCCACGTGGACGCGGTTGCGCTGCACGCGCGGTTCGGCCATCGGCTGCAGGAACACCGAGGGGCCGCGGAGCAGCGGGTCGTACAGGTCCGTCGACCCGCGCTCGAGATACCCGAGCGCCGCGGCCCAGAACCGGCGCACCGCGTCGACGTCGAGCGCGTCGAACGTGAGCTGGACGTCGCGCAGGACGGCGGGCTCGGCGCGCAGCCCGAGGTCGCGCGCGGCGGCCTGCGCCCGCTGCGCCACCCCGAGCCGGGCGGGGCCGATCCAGCCGTCCTCGGGCGGCCCGACCCGCAGGGTCACGCCGGAGTACCGCAGGTCGGCGAACAGCGGCACGCCGGCCTCGTCCGCCGCGCGCGCCGCCCGGGCGACCAGCTCGACGCCCGCGTCGAAGCCGCCCGTCGCGTAGTACGCGCTGGCGCCCTGGAGCACCCGCCAGTCCTCCACGCCGCCGGCCGCCCGGAACTCCGCGGGCGTGAGCAGGCCGTCGGGCAGGTCCTCCTCGAAACCCTCCCAGGCGATGACGTCCGCCTCGTTCCCCTCGGCGTCCGCGAGCGTCCACCACTGCGGCACGAACTCCTCGGTCGTGACGCGCCCGCCCGCCGCGAGCGCCGCGTCGACGCGCGCCTGCCGCACGTCGTCGGGCACGAAGACGTCGAGGTGCAGCCGCCCCCGCAGGGGGCGTGGCTCGTCCATGGCCTGGAACCAGACGCCCGGCCACCGCCGGTGAGGGTCCAGCAGATCCCCGCCGGAGCGGGAGTGCCCGAGGACCACGCCCCAGAAGGGCATGATCTGCTCGCGGTCGGCGGCGTCGACGGTCAGCTCCACCTCCTGCACGGCCGCGGGGTCGGCGGCGAGCCCGAGGTCCGCCGCCGCGGCGGAGACCTCCCGCGCCAGGGCGACGTCGCGCTCGCTCAGGCCGTCGACGTCGTTCGACTGCACGCGCACGACGACGCCGCCGGGCCGCAGGTCGACGTCCGGGTGGTGGTTCGCGGCGCCCGCGAGCACGCCCACGCGCTCGAGGAGGACGGCGCCCTGCCCGGGTGCCTGCGTGCGGAAGAGGGTGCTCGCGCCCCGGGCGAGGGCGCGCCAGTCGCCGGTGCCCGCGGCGGACTCGAACCCGGCCGCCGTGATCTCGTCGGGCATGGCCCTCCCCCGTCCTTCGGTGTCCCGGATCCCGCCTGGTCCACCCTGCCGCGCCGCCGCACGTCTCGCGCGGCGACGGACGGCACCGGGGCAGCACCGGGGCAGCACCGTCAGGCGTGGCGTGCCGGTGACCAGCAGCGCGCCGTCGCACCGACGCCGTTCCAGGCCACCACCGTCACGACGAGCACGAGCACGGCGGCCGCCGCCTCCTCCCCGACCTCGGCGACGAGGCCCTCGACCACGGCCGCCGGGACCTCGGCGGACGAGAGGCGGACCACCGCCTCGGCCAGGTCGAGGGCGGCGCGCTCGGCCGCGGTGAAGAAGCTGGACTCGCGCCACACCGGGAGGGCCAGCAGCCGCTGGGGGTCCACGCCGGCCTCGGCGGCCGCCCGGGAGTGCATGTCGACGCAGTAGGCGCAGCCGTTGAGCTGCGACGCGCGCAGGCGGACGAGCTCGCGCAGGACGGGGTCCACGCCCGCCCGCTCGGCGTCCGCGGCGGCCGCCTCGTCGAGGCGCCCCATCGCCGCGGAGAACTCGGGGGCGAGGCGGTCCACGTCGAGGCGGCGCGGGACGCGGACGAAGGACGGGCGAGCCGTCGTGCCGGTGGTCGTGGCGGTGGTCGTGCCGGTGGTCGTGGCGGTGGTCGTGGCGGTGGTCGTGTCGGTGGTCGTGTCGGTGATCATGTCTCGACGCTACGGACGGATGGTCCAGCACTACAGTGCAATCCGATGGCAGATTTCTGGTCCACTTCGCCGGCCAGGAGCGCGACGACAGGTCTCGACCTCCACCTCGCCCTCGGGACGCCGCGGCCCGGTCGCGGGCTCGAGGACGCGCTGCGGGACGCCGTGACGAGCGGCCGGCTCGCGCCGCGCACGCGCCTGCCGTCGACGCGGGCGCTCGCGGCCGACCTCGGCGTCGCGCGCGGCACGGTCGCCGCGGTGTACGCGCAGCTCGCCGCGGAGGGGTGGCTCGACTCGCGGGTCGGCGCCGGCACGTGGGTCGCGGCCCCCGTGGGGGCCACGCCCGCGGTCGCGCCGCCTCCCGCCGCGGAGCCCGACCTCCTCGACCTGCGCGCCGGGATCCCCGACGCGTCCGGGTTCCCCCGTGCCGCGTGGGCCGCGAGCGCCCGCCGCGCGGCGACCGAGGCCGCGACGGCGCACCTCGGGTACGGGGACCCGCTCGGCGACGCGGAGCTGCGGCACGCCCTCGCCGCGTACCTGGCCCGGGTGCGCGGCGTGCGGACCGAGCCGGGTGCCGTGGTCGTGACGCACGGGTTCGGCGAGCTCCTCGCGCTGGTGTGCCGGGCCCTCGCCGCCCGCGGGGCGCGCCGCGTCGCCGTCGAACGCTACGGGCACGCCGCGCACCGCGAGGTCGTCGCGGCCGCCGGGCTCGACGTCGTCCCGGTCGCGGTGGACGGCGACGGCCTGGACGTCGCCGCGCTCGCCGAGCTGTCCGGGATCGACGCCGTGCTGGTCACCGCCGCGCACCAGTTCCCGACGGGCGTGGCGCTCGCCCCGGACCGGCGCCGCAGCCTCGTCGCGTGGGCGGCGCGCACCGGCGCGATCGTCGTCGAGGACGACTACGACGGGGAGTTCCGCTACGACCGGCGGGCCGTCGGCGCCGTGCAGGCGCTGGCCCCGGACCACGTCGTCTACGCGGGCACCGCCAGCAAGGCGCTCGCCCCCGGGGTCGGGCTGGCCTGGGGCGCGGTGCCCCCGGCGCTGGTGGCGGACCTCGCGCACCAGCGCCGGCTGTCGGGCGTGCGGCCCGACCGCCTCGCCCAGCTCACGCTGGCGCGCTTCCTCGACGACCACGGCTACGACCGGACGGTGCGCAGCCGCCGCGCCGTGTACCGCGCCCGGCGACGGCGCCTGCAGGAGGTGGTCGACGCGCGGCTGCCGGGGTGCCGGCTCGTCGGCATGGACGCGGGCCTGCACGGCCTCCTGGAACTGCCCGCCGGCGTCCCGGAGCGTGCGGTCGTCCGGGCCGCGGCGACGCGCGGCCTGCGGCTCGCGGGCCTCGCGGAGCTCGACGCGACGGGCGGCGGTCCGGACGACGACGGGCCGCAGCACGTCGCGGTGGGGTTCGGCGCCCCGCCCGGGCACCGCTACGAGGCGGCGCTCGACGCGCTGGTGGCCGCAGTGGACAATGCGGTGACCGGCGGCGTCAGTGCCGCGACGTCTCGACCGGCAGCTCCAGCTCGGCGGCGGCGTCGCTGATCCGCCGGGCCAGGTCCACGTCCCGCGTCGTCAGGCCGCCGGCGTCGTGGGACGAGGTGCGGACCAGGACGGTGCCGTACCGCAGGTCCACGTCGGGGTGGTGGTTCACCGCGTCGGCGATCTCCGCGATCGCGTCCACGAACCGCGCCCCGGCGGCAAAGGACCCGGTGCGGAACAGGGCCCAGGCGGAGCCCTCGTCCGCGTGCCAGTCGCCGACGCCGTCGGAGTGGGCGAACTGTCGCGGGGTGATCGAGTCGGTCATGCGCCCAGCATGGCCTGACCGCGCACCGTTCGCGCGGCGTCGGCAAGGCGGTCAGCCGGCGGGGACCGGATCGTCGTCGAAGGCCGGGAGCCCGTCGATGCTCGTGCGGTTCTTGCGCCGCCGGTAGTCGGCCTGCCCCTCGGCGCCCTTGCGGTCCATGAACTGCGGGAGGAGATCGCGCTCCCCGACGTGGTCCAGCAGCGGCACGCCGTACCCGCAGGAGTCCGACACCCGTTCGACGTCGACCACGATCACCGCGCGGGCCCCACGGCGCTCGGAGAACCGGGGCGCCCATGCCGCGTACTCGTCGTCGTAGATCGTCACGACGCGCCCGTGACCGTGCAGCCGGACGATGTTCGGCGGCCCGTCGAAGGCGCAGAACATCAGCGTGATGCGGCCGTTCTCGCGCAGGTGCGCGATCGTCTCCGCCCCGGACGCCGTGAGGTCGAGGTAGGCCACGGTGCGCTCGTCGACCACGGCGAACGAGCCGTCGACGCCCTTGGGCGAGACGTTCACATGCCCGTCGGCGGCGAGCGGGGCGGTGGCGACGAAGAAGACGTGCTGGGCCTCGACGAAGCTCCGCAGCCGGGCGTCGATGTTCTCGTGCACCTTTCCCATGACGCCATCCTGCCGCCCGGCCCGCTCCTCGGTCGACGGACGCCCGGGTGGTGGGCGCTCAGCCCAGCACGGCGCCCTTGGAGGCGGACTGCACCAGCTTCGTGTACTTGGCGAGCACGCCGCGGGTGTAGCCGTGCGGCACGGGGGTCCAGTCCGCCGTCCGGCGGGCGGCGAGCTCGGCGTCGTCGACCAGCAGGTCGAGCGTCTTGCTCGCGACGTCGAGGCGGATGCGGTCGCCGTCGCGCACGAACGCGATGGGCCCGGCGTCGACGGCCTCGGGCGCGATGTGCCCGACGCACAGCCCGGTGGTGCCGCCGGAGAACCGGCCGTCGGTGATGAGCAGCACGTCCTTGCCCAGACCCGCGCCCTTGATCGCGCCGGTGATGGCGAGCATCTCGCGCATCCCCGGCCCGCCCTTGGGGCCCTCGTACCGGATGACGACGACGTCCCCCGCCGTGATCGTGCCGTCCTCCAGCGCGTCCAGGGCGCCGCGCTCGCGCTCGAAGACGCGGGCGGTGCCCTCGAAGACGTCGGAGTCGAAGCCCGCCGACTTCACCACCGCGCCCTCGGGCGCCAGCGACCCGTGCAGGATCGTGATGCCGCCCGTGGGGTGGATGGGCCGGTCGAGTGCCCGCAGGATCTTCCCGTCCGGGTCGGGCGGGGCGATGTCCGCGAGGTTCTCGGCGACCGTCCGCCCGGTGACGGTGAGCTGGTCGCCGTGCAGCAGCCCGGCGTCGAGCAGCGCCTTCATCACCACGGGGACGCCGCCGATGCGGTCGACGTCGTTCATCACGTACCGGCCGAACGGCTTGAGGTCGCCGAGGTGCGGCACGCGGTCGGCGACGCGGGAGAAGTCGTCGAGGGTGAGCTCCACCTCGGCCTCGTGCGCGATGGCGAGCAGGTGCAGCACCGCGTTGGTGGAGCCGCCGAACGCCATCACCACGGAGATCGCGTTCTCGAAGGCCTCCTTGGTGAGGATCTGGCGCGCGGTGATGCCGCGCCGCAGCAGCTCCACGACCGCCTCGCCGGACGCGTGCGCGAAGGCGTCGCGGCGGCGGTCGGCGGACGGCGGCGCGGCCGACCCGGGCAGCGACATGCCCAGCGCCTCCGCCGCCGACGCCATCGTGTTCGCGGTGTACATGCCGCCGCACGCGCCCTCGCCCGGGCAGATCGCCCGCTCGATGCGGCCGACGTCTTCCTCGCTCATCAGACCCCGCGCGCAGGCCCCGACGGCCTCGAACGCGTCGATGATCGTGACGTCCTTCTCGGTGCCGTCGGACAGCTTCACCCAGCCGGGCATGATCGACCCGGCGTAGAGGAACACGCTCGCGAGGTCGAGGCGCGCGGCGGCCATGAGCATCCCCGGGAGCGACTTGTCGCACCCGGCGAGCAGCACGGAGCCGTCGAGCCGCTCGGCCTGCATGACCGTCTCCACGGAGTCGGCGATGACGTCGCGGGAGACGAGCGAGAAGTGCATCCCCTCGTGCCCCATGGAGATGCCGTCGGAGACGGAGATGGTGCCGAACTCGAGCGGGTACCCGCCGCCCGCGTGCACGCCGTGCTTCACCGCCTGCGACAGCCGGTCGAGCGACAGGTTGCAGGGCGTGATCTCGTTCCACGAGCTCGCGACGCCGATCTGCGGCTTCGCGAAGTCGTCGTCGCCCAGGCCGACGGCGCGCAGCATGCCGCGCGCGGCGGTGGCCTCCAGGCCGTCGGTGACCTGGCGGGAACGGGGCTTCAGATCAGGGGCGAGGTCCGGGTTGGCTGGGGCGTCGGCGCTCATGCCCCGAGCGTAGGGACGACGCCGCGCACGTGCGCGGCGGCCGCGCCGGCGAACGCGGCGCGCAGGGCGGCGAACCGGGCGACGCCCGCCGTCCCGGGCCAGTCGGGGGGCAGGACGGCGGCCGGCAGCCCCGGGTCGGCGTACGGCAGCGGGCGCCAGTCGTCGACGGCGTGCACCCACCGGGCGAACGCCTCGTCCGGTGCGCGGGCGGCCGTCTCCGCGTCCCCGTCCGGGTCCGGGTGCGCCGCGAGGAAGCCGCGGTGCCGCGCGGCGAGGCCGTCGAGGTCCCACCAGCGGGCGACGGCGTCCGCGAGGGACCCGGCGACGCGCGGCGTCCCCGCGACGAACACGGTCGCGGCGTCGCGCCGGCGAGCACCTGGGCGACCGCGCCGGGGGTGCCGACGGCCCGCTGCCCCCGCTTCCCGGAGTGCACGATGGCCCGCCCGGCGCTGCGGTAGGC
>NZ_JBHXAW010000085.1:0-15125 GCF_042726645.1 Isoptericola sp. NPDC060257 | reverse complement strand
GACACGGCGATCGGCGAGAGGCTGCGGCGCGTGCGCCGGTTCCTCGACGACGACGAGGTCTTCCTCGCCAACTACGGCGACGTGCTCACGGACGCGCCGATGGACCGGATCGTCGACGACTTCCTCGCCACGGACGCCGTCGGGTCGCTCATGGCGGTGGCCCCGCAGGACTCGTTCCACGTGGTGCGCTACGACCCGGACGGCACGATGCGCGACCTGGAACCCGTGGCCGACATGAGCATGTGCATCAACGGCGGCTACTTCGTGCTGCGGCAGGGCATCTTCGATTACCTCGGCGAGGGCGAGGACCTCGTCATGGACGCCTGCGTGCGCGCCGCTCGCGCCGGCCGCTTCCGCGTGCACCCGCACACCGGGTTCTGGGCGCCGATGGACACGCTCAAGGAGCGCTCCGCGCTGGAGGAGATGAACCGCGTGGGCGACCGGCCGTGGGCGGTGTGGGACCGCGGCGCGCGCCCCGCGCCGCGGCGCGTGCCCGAGGTCGAGGTCGGCGAGGTCGTGGGTCCGGCTCGTGCCGGCGCGTGAGGTCCTGGTGCGTGAGGTCCCGGTGCGCGAGGTGAAGGTGCACGTCGGGCTGCTGGGCGAGTTCGGGGTCCACAACTTCGGGAACGAGGCGTCGCTCGCCGCGATGCTGGGCGTGCTGCGGGCCGACGACCGGGTGGTCCCGGTGGTGGTGGCCGACCGGTGCGAGGCGGTGACGGCCGAGCACGGCGTGGCGGCCGTCCCGCTGCACCATCCCGGTGCCCGACGCGGGGGAGCGGGCGGCCTGCTCGGCAAGCTGGCCGACGCGCGTCGCGCGTGGCGCACGGTCGGCGACCTGGACGCCGTGGTCGTGCCCGGCACCGGGATCTTCGAGGGGCTGGCGATCGCCCCCGGGGGGATCCCGCTCACCCTCTTCTGGTACGTGCTCGCCGCCCGCCTCCGGCGACGACCCTTCCTCGCCCTGTCGGTCGGGGTCGACGCCGCCTTCCACCCCCTCACGGCGCGACTGTTCCGCTGGACCCTCTCCGCCGCGACCCTCGTGACGGTGCGCGACGACGGGTCGGCGCGCGCCGCGCGCCGGCTCGGGGTGCGACGCCCCCTCGACGTGGTGCCCGATCTCGTCCTCGGGCTCCCGGCGCCCGGCGCCCCCCGCCGTGAGCGCCCGCGCGTCGTCGTGGGAGTCATCGACTACCGGGGCCTCGGGACGGCGGAGGGGGAGGCGGACCGCGCCGCCTACGTCGCGCGGATGGTGCGGGTCGTCCAGCGGGTGGCGGCGTCCGGCGCCGACGTCGTCGTGCTCGGTGGCGCGCTGCCGGACGCGCCGACCGCCCGCGAGGTCGCCGCCCGTGCGGCCTCGGCCGGCCCCGGCAACGTCGAGGCCGTGGAGGCGGGGTCGCTGGCGGACGTGACGCGGGAGACGGCCGGGTCACGGGTCGTCGCGGCGGCCCGGTACCACCACCTCGTGACGGCACTGCGGCTGGGGGTCCCGGCCGTGTCGCTCGGCTACGGCGCGAAGCAGGGACGGCTGCTCGAGCAGTTCGGCCAGGGGGACCAGGTGCACACGGTCGACGGCTTCGACCCGGACGAGGTGGCGGACCAGGTGCTCGCCCTGCTGCGGGAGCCCGCGCCGGACACGAGGCCGGTGCTCGCGGACGCGGCCCGGCGGCTGGCGGCCCAGGAGGAGCGGCTCCGCGACGTCCTCGCCTCGACGCTTCCCGGAGCCGCCGCCGGCAGCCCGCACGAGAAGTCGGGGGCCGCCCGATGATCGGCCTCGCGCTGCCCGACGGCCCGCTGCGGGTGGTGTGCCTCGCCGCTCACCCGGACGACGTCGAGATCGCCTGCGGCGGCACGCTCCTGGCGCTCGCGGCGCGGGGTGGTGTCGAGGCGGCGTACCTCACGCTCACCGGCGACCCGTCCCGCCAGGACGAGGCGCGCACCGCCGCCGAGGCGTTCCTTCCCGGCGCGACGAGCGTGTTCGGCGGGCTGCCGGACGGGCGCCTGCCGGACCGGTGGGGTGAGGCGCGGGCCGCGCTGCACGAGCACGCCGAGCGGGTCCCGGCACCGGACCTGGTGCTGGCGCCGCGGCCCGACGACGCGCACCAGGACCACCGGCTGGTGGGGACGATGGCTCCGACCGTCTGGCGCGACGCCCTCGTGCTGCACTACGAGATCCCCAAGTGGGACGGCGACATGGGTCGCCCGTCGACCTACGTGCCGGTCCCCGACGCGCTGGCGCGGCGCAAGGTCGAGCTGCTCGACGCCTGCTACGCCTCCCAGAAGGCTCACGACTGGTGGGACCACGAGGTGTTCCTCGGGCTCCTGCGCCTGCGCGGGATGGAGTGCCGCAGCCGCTACGCCGAGGCGTACACCGTGACCAAGAGCGTGCTGTCGCTCGGCCGGAGGACACCGTGACGCGGGGCGCGCCGGCCCCCGTGCTGTCCTTCGGGCTGCCGGTGTACAACGGCGAGCGGTTCCTCGAGGGTGCCCTCCGGGCCCTGCTCGCGCAGGACCTGGAGGACCTCGAGGTCGTCGTCTCCGACAACGGCTCGACCGACGGCACCCAGGAGATCTGCCGGGCCGTCGCCGCGACAGACGCTCGCGTGCGGTACCTCCGGGCGGAGACCAACCGCGGCGGGACGTGGAACTACCGGCGCGTCCTCGAACGATCCGCGGCCCCCCTGTTCAGCTGGGCGGCCGTGGACGATCTCTGGCTCCCCACGTTCGCCTCCTCGTGCGTGCGGGCCCTCGACGAGCGCCCCGACGCCGTGCTCGCGATGACGCGGGCCCGGCTGGTCGACGGCGACGGCACGGTCACCGACGGCCTCGGGGACGCGGACCTCGGGTTGGACGCCGACGCCGCGCACGAGCGGCTGCGCCGGTTGTTCCGGTCGCAGGCGTCGCACGTCATGTACGGCGTGATCCGGCGCTCGGCGCTCGCCCGGGCGCGCCCTCTGCGCCCCATGGTGGGCGACGACATCGTGCTGCTGACCGAGCTGCTCTGCCAGGGGCCGGCCGTCGTCGTGGACGACCGGGCGTTCCTGCAGCGGCGGGTGCCCGAGCAGCTCTCGCTGCAGGGCCAGGAGCAGGTGAAGTGGCACGCGCCGTCCGCGCGGGTCCGCTTCGCCTTCCCGCAGACGCGGCTCAACCTCGAGCTGTACCGGGCCGTCGCGACGACGCGACTCCCGCTCCGGGAGAAGGCGCGGTGCTGGACGCAGATCGTGCCGGGCTGGGTGCTGCCGAGGTGGCGGGGGATGGCCCGCGACGTCGCGACCGCCGCCGGGTTCGCGGGCTGAGCGGACGGCGTCGTGGCGCGGGAGAGGTCGCACGGGCGGAGGCGCCGGGTCGTCGCCGTCGTGGCGACGACGGCCGTCGTCGCGCTCGCGGTCGCCGGTGCCGCGTGGTGGTGGGACCGGGAGCACCAGGGGCAGGCGAGCCGGATCGGTGGCACGGCCGGGCCGGTCGCCGCGGAGCTGCCCGCGACGCCGCCGACGGCGCCCGGGACGCCGGACGGGGCACACCTCGTCACGGGCGTCGGACCGGACGGGCGGTACTTCGTCGACCAGGACGGGGCGCCGGTCCTGGTGCGCGGCGACTCGCCCTGGTCGCTGCTGGTCGACCTGTCGCCCGAGGAGGCGCTGACCTACCTGGACGACCGTCAGGGGCGCGGGGTCAACGCCCTGATCGTCTCGCTGCTGGGCGCGACGGCCAACGGCGGGCCGTCCGACGACGGCGCGACCGCGGACGGTCTGCTCCCGTTCGTGGACGGTGACGTCCTGTCCTGGGTGCCGGAGTACTGGGACCGGGCCCACGCGACCCTCGCCGCCGCGGCGGAGCGCGGCATGTCGGTGTTCCTCTACCCGGTGGACGGCTGGACGGTGGGTCGCGCGTTCTCGCCGTCCTCGCAGCAGGAGTGCCGTACCTACGGCGAGCGGGTGGGCACGTGGGCAGCCGACCTGCCCGGCGTCGTCTGGATGACGGGCGGGGACTACTTCCCCGCGGCGGACGACCCGGCGGCCGGCAGCGACGTCGACCGGTGCTTCGACCAGGTGGTCCAGGGCATCCGCGACACGGGAGACCACCGGCCGTTCTCGATCCAGCTGGGCTACCCGCGCTCCGTCTCCACCGACGACCCGTACTGGGCCTCCCGGGTGGACTTCACCTTCGTCTACTCCTACCCGCCCGCCTACGACGCCGTCCGGCAGGCCTACGACCGCGAGCCCGCCGTCCCCGCGCTCTTCGCCGAGGGCGGCTACGAGGGCGAGAACAACGACGGCGGGCCGCCGACGAGCCCCGAGTCGCTGCGGCGCCAGGCCGCGTGGGCCCTGACGTCGGGTTCGCCGGGGGACTTCTACGGCAGCGACGACTGGGAGTTCCTCGACGGTTGGCAGGGCCGCCTCGACGCGCCGGGTCTCCGACAGGTCGGCGTGGTGCGGGACGTGGTCGAGGCGCTCCCCTGGTGGGAGCTGCACCCCTCCGACGACCTCGTCATCTCCGGCGCGGGGGCGGCGCGGACCGGCGACACGACGGACGTCCTCGACGGCGACCGCACGACGGCGGCGGCCACGGCGGACGGTCGCGCCGCCGTCGTCTACGTCCCGACGGAGCGTGTGCTCGGGCTCGACCTGGCGGTGCTCGCCTCCGCGGGGAGGGCGCGCTGGGTGGACCCGTCGTCCGGGGCGGCGACTCCTGTGGCGCTGACCGAGCGGATGCGCACCCCGGGGCGGAACGCCGACGGCGGGGGCGACTGGCTGCTGGTGATCGGACCGGGCTGACGCCGGCTCTCAGGTCGCGGGCATCCCCGCCGCCCTGACGGACGTCAGGCCGAGGTCGCCGAGGACGACGTCGAGGGTCCGCCGCGCCGCACGCCAGTCGTGCGCCCGCGCGTGTCGCAGGCAGCGCTCACGGGTCGTGGCCAGGAACGCGCTGTCGTCGGCGAGCCCCTCCAGGGCCGCGGCCAGGGCGTCGGGAGACCCGGGCGGTACCAGCACCCCGGCGTCGCCGGCCGCCTCGGGGATGCCTCCGGTCCGTGCGGCGACGACGGCGGCGCCGGACGCCATCCCCTCCAGCACGGTGAGGGCGAACGGCTCGGCCCACCGGGAGGGCACCACCACGACGTCGGCTGTGCGCATCAGGGCGGCCACCTCGTCCCGGGGCCGGAACGGGAGCCAGCGCACGGCGTCGCCGAGCGGCCGGGCGGCGGCCCGCAGCTCGCGCTCGTACCGGGTGAGGGGCGCGCCGGGGGCGAAGTGCGGCGTGCCGACGACGGTGGCGACCACGTCCGGCCGGCGGAGCCGGAGCAGGGCGTCCACGAGGACGTCCGGCCCCTTGTCGGGCACGGTGCGCCCGACGAACACGACCCGCAGCCGCTCCCCGGCGACCCGTTCGGCGTCACCGGGACGGAAGAGCGCGGTGTCGACCCCGTTGTGCACCACTCGCACGCGGTCGCGCAGCCGCGGCGGCAGGCGGTCCGCGGTCCGCTCGGCGACGTAGCCGCTGACGCAGACGACGGCGCCCGCGGGGTCGAGCACCCGGGCCGCCTCCCGCGGGGAGTACGTGCGCAGCAGCTCGTTGTGCGCGTAGAGCACGGCAGCGTGCCGGTCGACGTCCACGAGCGGGACGAGCTGGGGGAGGTTGTGGCCGAGGACCACGGAGGCGGGCCACCGCGCCTGGTCCGCGAGCGCGGCGGCGAGCGGCCGCCGGGCGCCGGTCCGGGGCAGGCCCAGGCGCGCCGCCGCGGCGTCGCGGTAGCGGTCGGCGCGCTGCTGCGGCACGGGGTCGTACTCGACGACGTCGGCGCTCGGGTAGCGGTCGGGGTAGGTGCCGCGCGCGACGGCGACGACCGACCGCGGGGCTCCGGGCGGGGTCGCGGACGCGAGGCCGTGCACGACCGAGGGCAGGGCGCTCCCGGTCGAGGGGGAGAAGTGGTCGCCGGGCGTGATCACGTGCAGGTGGCTCCCGGCCGGGACTCCGATGGCCATGCCGTCGAGCCTAGGTCGGGGGCGGCGTCCTCCCGGGGGTGAAACGTGCCCGCGCCCGGCTGAAAAACCGCTCCGGCCCTCGGAATGCCGGCGGTCGTCGGAAACGATGGCCGGTGTGACAGCACACGTCGTCCTCGTCCGCGCCGACGGTCCGGCGGCGGCCCGGTGCGTGCGATGAGCACGGACGAGAGGTCCGCCCCACCGGCGCCGGTGCCGAGCGCGGACGCGCCCGGCGAGGCCATGACGCGCGGCGAGCTCCAGGACCGGGCGATCCGGGGCGCCCTGTGGACGTTGGTGCACGTCGCCGTGATGCTGCCGCTGGCCTTCGCCGTCAACATCGTCGTCGCGCGAGTCCTCGGTGTCGTCGACTACGGGCGCCTCGCGTACCTCTCGACCGTGCTCGCGCTCGTCCTCACGACCATCGACCTGGGCGTCGGGACGGGCCTCGTCCAGTTCGGGTCGAAGGCGCACGCCGCCGGCCGGTTCGCCGAGGTGCGGCACATGCTCCAGGCGGCGCAGGGCTACAAGATGCTCGTGGGTGTGCCCGTGGTGGGCACGGCGGTGCTGCTGCTCATCGACGCCGATCCTGTGCTCACGGTGATCGCCCTCGTCTTCGGCGTGCTGGTGCCCCTGACGTTCTCCGGGGCTGGGGACGCGCTCGCCATCGAGAACAAGACGGCGCAGAACGCGCAGGCTGCGATGGTCGTCAACCTCGTCGCGCAGGTCCTGGTGGTGGTCGCGGCCACGACGGTGGGCACGGCCGACGCCATCTGGGCGGTGCGCCTCGTCGCGGCCGGGCTGGGCGCGGTGGCCTACCTGTACTTCGTGGCGCCCCTGTACCGCAGGGTCCTGCTGCGCCCGCGCCTGCGCCGGTTCCCCCCGGGCTTCTGGGCGTTCGCGCTGCCGGCCGGCGCGGCCGGCCTGGTCGAGGCGTTCGTCTCGTCGCGCAGCGAGGTGCTGGTGCTGACCTGGATGTCGGAGCCGGAGGCGGCCGGAGTGTTCGCCCTCGCGATCGGGCTCGGCGTCCACCTGTTCGCCCCGGCGCAGTCGTTGCTCGGACCGCTCGTGCCGGCGATCTCGGGGCTGCGCGAGGTGGACCACGAGGCGGTGGCGGGCGCGCTGGGCCGCGCGCTGCGCGCGTCGTCGACCGCGACGGCGGGCGTGGTGGCGGCGGCGACCCCGGCGTTCGCGCTGCTCGTCCCGACGATCTACGGTGCCGAGTTCTCCGCCGTGCCCCCGGTGCTCGTCGTCCTGAGCGTGGCCGGCGGCCTGCTGGTGATGGCCGGACCGCTCAAGGCGTTCCTCATGGCACGGCTCAAGGGCACCTGGCTGCTGTGGGCCAACCTCGTCTGCCTGGTGGTCGACGTCGGGCTGACGGTGGCGCTGATCCGGCCGCTCGGGGTCTGGGCCGCGGTCCTCGGCAACGCGGCGGCGGCCGTGCTGCTCTTCGCCGGCCTGCTGATCCTCGAGGCGCGGTCGCTGGACCTGCCGGTCCGGCGGGCGGTGGCCATGGTCCAGCCCTTCGTGCTCGGCGCCGCGATCTCGGTGCTGACGTGGTGGGGCGTCGACGCGGTCGGGGCGCCCCCGGTGCCGTCGGCGGTCGTGGCCGCCGTGCTGGGCCTCGGGCTGTTCGTGGGCGCGGTACGGCTCACCCGGTCGGGCCTCACGCCCGCCGATGCCGACGCGGTGGCCCGGTCCGTGCCGGCGCGGGTGCGCGCCGTGGCCGTGCCGCTGCTCAAGGTCGTGTCCGCGAGCCGGGCATGACGTCGAACGAGAGGGACGAAACGTTGGAAGCCAGGGCCGTCGCCTTCTACCTGCCGCAGTTCCACCCGATCCCCGAGAACGACGCGTGGTGGGGGCCGGGGTTCACCGAGTGGACCAACGTGGCGCGGGCGCGCCGCCTGTACCCGGGGCACCGGCAGCCGCTGGTGCCCGCCGACCTCGGCTTCTACGACCTGCGGCTGCCGGAGGCGCGGGCCGCGCAGTCGGAGCTGGCCGCGCAGTACGGGGTGGAGGCGTTCGCGTACTGGCACTACTGGTTCGGCAACGGGCGCCGCATCCTGGAGCGGCCGTTCGCGGAGGTGCTGGCCTCCGGCGCGCCCGAGGTGTCGTTCTGCCTGGCGTGGGCGAACCAGACGTGGAGCGGCATCTGGCACGGGGAGGCCGACCGGATCCTGGTGCAGCAGCACTACCCGGGCGTCGAGGACTACACGGCACACTTCGAGGCCGTGCTGCCCGCGTTCCGCGACCCGCGCTACCTGCGCGTGGGCGGCCGACCGGTGTTCTACGTCTTCCGGCCCGAGGAGCTTCCCGACGCCGCGGTCTTCGTCGACCTCTGGCAGTCGCTGGCGCGGAGGGCCGGACTCGAGGGCCTGTACCTCGTGGCGGAGATGAGCGACCTGCTGGGCGGCGGGCCGCGGTACGACCGGGTCAAGGAGGACGGGTTCGACGCCGGGGTGTACATGCGGATGCCGGCGGGGACGTCGCGGTCGGAGCTGCTGCGGATGCGCGCCTTCCGCAGGCTCGCCGGCGGGCCGGAGGTCTTCCCGTACTCCACCGACTGGGCCGGGCAGAACCGCACCGGCGACCTGGTCCAGCCGTGCGTCTACCCCAACTGGGACAACACGCCGCGCTCCGGCCGCGGCGGCGTGGTGCTGCACGGCGCGACCCCGGAGAAGTTCGGGGAGAACGTGCGGCAGGCGGTCGCGTCGATCGCGCACCGGCCGGCCGAGGAACGGCTGCTGTGGGTCAAGTCGTGGAACGAGTGGGCCGAGGGCAACCACCTGGAGCCCGACCTGCGGCACGGTCGCGGCTGGCTCGAGGCGCTGCGGGACGGCCTGCGATGACCACGGGCGCGCGACCCGGGCCCGCCGGAGGACCGCTGCGGATCGCGATCGTCTCCTACTACCTGCCCAGCACCAGCAAGCAGGGCATCGGCTACCAGGTGCACGAGCTCGCGACCGAGCTCGCGCGGCGCGGTCACGACGTGACGGTCCTCAGCGACTGCCCGGCGGTCGACGGCGCCGTCTACGGGCACCGGCACGTGCGGATGACCGGCTCGCTGCGCACGTTCCGGTTCGCGCTCGCGCTGCGCCGCATCGACCTCTCGTCGTACGACGTCCTGCATGCGTGGGGCGACGACTACTGGCTGTGGCGGCGGCGCGCGCCCCGGCACGTGCGGACCCTCGCGGGGTCGTGCTTCGAGGAGGCGCGCACCATCAAGGGCGTCAAGGAGAAGACGCGGATGGTGCTCCTCGGGCTGTCCGAGGTGCTCGCGTCCCTCGTCGCGGACCGCACCGTCGTCATCTCGCCCGAGACGCGCCGCTGGTACCCGTGGGTGCGCGACGTCGTGCCCTGCGGCACGGACGTGAGCCGGTTCCGGCCCGACGCCGCGCGGCGGGCGGACCACCCCGTGGTGCTGTTCGTCGGCTACTGGCGCGGACGCAAGCGCGGCGCGGAGCTGGCGCGCCAGTTCCAGGAGACGGTGCTGCCGAAGCACCCCGACGCGGAGCTCTGGATGGTCAGCCAGGACGTGCCCGACGACGTGGGCCCCGGGGTCCGAGCCCTGGGGCGGCTGACCGACGACGAGCTGGCGCTCGCCTTCCAGCAGGCGTGGGCGTTCTGCCTGCCGAGCGACTACGAGGGCTTCGGCATCCCGTACGTGGAGGCGATGGCGTCCGGCCTGCCGGTGGTCGCGACCCCCAACCCCGGGGCGCGATACGTGACGGACGGCGGCCGCACCGCCGTCGTCGTGCCGCTGGAGGACGTCGGCACGGCGCTCGCCGAGCTCCTGGCCGACGACGCGCGGCGGGAGGAGCTCGCGGCCTCGGCGCTCGAGCGCGTCCAGGAGTTCACGCTGGAGCGCGTCGTCGACCGGTACGAGTCGCTCTACCGCGCCTGACCCCTACCCGTCGGCACGCCTGACGGTGACGGTCAGGGCAGCGGCTGCGGGGCGCAGTCGGTCAGCGCGACGCTGAACGTGGTGGGCGTGTCCGGCGTCTCGATCATGGCGCCGTCCTCGTCGCCCTCGAGTTCGATCGTGTAGACGTCGCCGGGGGACAGGTACGTGGGCCGCCACGTGTCCGTGCCGCGCTTCCACTCGATCACCAGCACGTCGCCCTCGAGGACCTGGATCCGGCAGCCGTCGGCCCACGACCCCATGTAGGGGTGGATGATCTCGCCGTCGAGGTCGCGCACGGTGCGGGAGTTCGAGCCCTCTCGCGCGTTGGTGGGGTACGCGGCCCACTCCGGCCAGGCGATCGCGCCGCCCACCCACGGCGTCCAGCCGTCGTCCGCGCACGTCGCGTAGGCGTCGCAGTGCCAGAGCGCGAGCGTCGAGTCCATCACGACGGCGTCCGCGGGGACGGTGGGCGTGGGTGTGGGAGTCGGCGTGGGGGTCGGCTCGGGGTCCGGGGTCGAGCCGTCCCCGGGGGTGTGCACGTAGGTGAACGACGAGTCGTCGTTCTGCACCGACAGCACCTGGTCGGACGGCAGGCCGGTCACCGTGTGCTGCTCGCCGGCGGACAGGCGCGCGATGCTGCGGTGCGGTCCCGTGGGCGTGCCCGCGTACAGCGTCGCGGAGCCCGTGACGACGGCGACGGTGTCGCCGTTGGCCGCGGCGGCAGGCAGGTAGACGGCCTCCGACGTCGTGTACCCGTGGCGGGTCGTGATCGCGCCGGACGTCTCGGGCCAGGCGATCGCGTGGCCCGACGTCGTCTCTCCCCACGGGCAGGGCTCGCCGGTGCAGCGCCACGTGACCGGCAGGGATGCCGCGTCCTGGCCGGGTGTCGGCGTCGGGGTGGGTGTCGGGGTCGGCGTGGGCGTCGGCGTCGGGGTGGGCGTCGGCTCCGGGGTGGTGGCGTCTCCGGCGACGTGGAGGTAGCGGAACGGACCGTCGTCGTTCTGGACGGACAGCACCTCGCCCGCCGGAAGGTCGGCGACCGTGAGCTCGTCGCCCGCCGAGAGCTGGCCGATGCTCCGGTGGGGTCCGGAGGGCGTGCCCGCGTAGAGCCGGGCCGACCCGGAGACGACCGTGATGGTGTCGCCGTTCGCCGCCGCGGCGGGCAGGTAGACGGGCTCGGACGTCACGTAGCCGTGCCGTGCGGTGATCGCCCCGGAGCCCGCGGGCCACGCGACGGCGTGACCGGTCGTCGACGCACCCCAGGGGCACGGGTCACCGGTGCAGGTCCAGGTGACGGGACGTGACGCGGCGCCCTCGCTCGGCTGGGGGGTCGGCTCGGTGGACGGCTCGGGCGTGGGCGTGGGCGTCGGTTCGGGGTCGGGCGGGGCCTCGCCCCCGGGCGTGAACGCGTAGGCGAAGGTCGCGCCGTCGTTCTGGAGGGACACGACCTCGCCGTCGGCGAGGTCGCCGACCGTGAACGCGTCGCCGGCCGACAGCGCGGCGAGGTGGCGGTGCGGGCCGTCGAGCTGGCCGGCCCACACGCCCGCCGAACCCTCGACGACGGTGATCGTGGCGTCCTCGGCCGCGTCGTCGGGCAGGTAGATGGCGTCCGACGTCGTGTAGCCGTACCGCTCCGACAGCGCGCCCGAGCCCTCGGGCCACACGGCCGCGTTCCCGGTGGTCGTCTGCCCCCAGGGGCACGGCTCGCCGGTGCAGGTCCAGGTCACCGCCCGGGACTCCGTGCGCGCGGGCGCGTCTCCGTCCTCGGCCGCGGCCGGGGAGATCGAGCCGGCGGCGAGGACGAGGGCGGGGGCCAGGAGCCGTGCCGCGCGGCGGCGTCGCGTGGTCATACGGTGACGCTATGCCGCGTCCCGCGCCCGCAGGGCGGCGACCTGGGTGAACTTGCCGTCGGCCCGGGGTGAAAGCGCTCCGGGGAACGCGGCGGAGGCCGCCGAGGCGGCAGCCCCGACGAGCAGCAGCGACCCCAGGACGTCGACGGGGCGGTGGGCGAAGGCGACCACGTTGACCACGCAGGCGACCAGCACGGCGGCGACCGCCACCTCGCGCACGACGACGTGCCCGGCCCTGGTACGGCCGGGCCAGAGGACGACGAGCGCGATGGCGAGTGCCGCCGTCGCCGCGACGTGCGTGCTCGGGAACGTGTTGTACGGGTAACCGAGCGCCACCTCGTGCACGGGGCGCGGCAGGACGGCGCCGCGCAGCACGAGGGCGAGGACCGCCGCGGCGGCGAGCACCAGGCAGGCCGCCAGGGCCCGCCATCGCCGGTCGCGGACCGCGCGGACGGCGAGCGCCGCGACGACGACGCCGAGCCCCAGCACCAGGACCTCACGGGCGACGGCCGCGACGGGGTGCAGCATCGCGCCCGCGCCGGTCAGGACGCTGAACGCCACCGCGTCGACCCACTGTCCCCACGGCGCGACGACGCCGGCGCCGTACAGCAGCACGAAGCCTGCGGCCAGCGCCGCGGCCCGCGCGGCGTGGTCGCGGCGTCCCCGCTCCCGGCGTGACATGCCATCGATGGTTCTCGCTCGCGTGCGGCCCGGTCGAGGGCACGGGCGGATGAAGTTCGAGCGGACGGGCAGGCGCGCCGGGCGCACTTTCACCCCGGTACGGGCCCTGTTCACCCGGTACGGACGGCCAGCACGCCCCTCTTGCTGATTAGCGTGGTGGCGTCCCAGAAGGGGAGTGCCGCCGGGGGACGGCGCTGATTCGGCGCACAGGAACGGTGAGCAAAATGCCTCGAGCACTGATTACCGGGATCACCGGCCAGGACGGCTTGTATCTTTCCGAGCTCCTGCTCTCGAAAGGTTATGAGGTCTGGGGCCTGATCCGCGGGCAGAACAACCCGAAGCTCGACCTCGTGCGGCGCACCGTGCCGGACGTGCGGCTCGTGACCGGTGACCTGACCGACCTGTCGTCCCTGCTGCGGGCGCTGGCCGCGGCGCGGCCCGACGAGGTCTACAACCTCGGCGCGATCTCCTACGTCGCCTACTCGTGGGAGAACGCGACGCTCACCAGCGAGGTGACCGGCAAGGGCGTGCTCAACATGCTCGAGGCGGTGCGGCTGCACGCGGGCGACGACCCCGCGGCCGTGCGCTTCTACCAGGCGTCGAGCTCGGAGATGTTCGGCAAGGTGCAGGAGGTGCCGCAGCGCGAGTCGACCCTCCTGTGGCCCCGGTCGCCCTACGGCGTCGCGAAGGTGTTCGGGCACTACATGACGATCAACTACCGCGAGTCGTACGGGCTGCACGCCTCCAGCGGCATCCTGTTCAACCACGAGTCGCCGCGCCGCGGGCCCGAGTTCGTCACCCGCAAGGTGTCGCAGGCCGTGGCGCGGATCAAGCTCGGCCTGCAGGACTCGCTCACCCTGGGCAACCTCGACGCCCGCCGGGACTGGGGGTTCGCCGGCGACTACGTCGACGCGATGTGGCGGATGCTCCAGCAGCCCCAGGCGGACGACTACGTGGTCGCGACCGGCCGCACCCACTCCATCCGCGACCTGCTCGACGCGGCCTTCGGGTGCGTGGGCGTCGAGGACTGGAGCGGCTACGTCACGCAGGACCCGCGCTTCATGCGGCCCGCGGAGGTCGACCTCCTCATCGGGGACCCGTCGAAGGCACGCGACGTGCTCGGCTGGGAGCCCCGCGTGGACTTCGAGCGGCTGGTCGCGATGATGGTCGAGAACGACCTGGACGAGCAGGCGGAGCTGGCCGGGATGCGCCCGTGACGGTCGCCCTCGTCACCGGCGTCGCGGGCCAGGACGGGTCGTACCTCGCCGAGCGGCTCGCCGCCGAGGGGGCCGAGGTGCACGGTCTGGTGCGCGCCGGCGAGCGCCCGGTCGGGCTGCCCGGCGGCGTGCGCCTCCACGTGGGCGACCTGCGGGACGCCGAGGACCTCGCGGAGCTCGTGCGCCGCACGGGGCCGGACGAGATCTACAACCTGGGCGGGATCAGCTCGGTCGCGTACTCGTGGCGGCACCCTGTCGAGACGGGGGCCGTCTCCGGGCTCGGCGCGGTGGCCCTCTACGAGGCGGCGTGGCGCCTGCAGGAGGACTCGGGGCGTGCGGTCCGGGTGCTCCAGGCGTCGAGCGCGGAGATCTTCGGCACCCCTGACCGTGCGCCGCAGGACGAGGGCACGACGGTGCGGCCGTCGTCGCCCTACGGCGCCGCCAAGGCGTACGCCCACCAGATGGCCGCGGTGTTCCGGGTCCGCGGGCTCGGCGTCTCCACGTGCGTGCTCTACAACCACGAGTCGCCGCGCCGCCCGGAGACGTTCGTGACCCGCAAGATCACCGCCGCTGCGGCCCGGATCGCGTACTGCGGCTCCGGAACCCTGGCGCTCGGCAACCTCGACGCGCGCCGCGACTGGGGCTGGGCGCCCGACTATGTCGACGCGATGGTGCGGTCGGTCCGGCACCCGGTCGCGGACGACTTCGTCGTGGCGTCCGGGACGACCCGTTCCGTGGCCGACTTCGTCGCCGCCGCGTTCGCCGCGGCCGGCGTCCACGACTGGGAGCCGCACGTCACGGTCGACCCGCGGTTCGTGCGCCCTGCCGACCCGACGGAGCAGGTGGGGGACGCCCGCAGGGCCCGGACGGTGCTGGGATGGGGCGGCACGCTCGAGTTCGAGGAGATCGTCGACCGCATGGTGCGGCACGACCTCGCCCTGCTCACGGCCTGACCGCGCTCACTCCTCGACGAGCAGGCCGCGGTCGCGGAGCGCGTCCACGAAGGCCTCGGCGTCGCGCCGCGCGACGTCGGCGGGGATGTCGTACTCGACGGCGAGCGCGTCCGCGAGGTCGCCGGTGGTGCGGTCCTCCTGCAGCAGCTTCGCCGCGAAGGCGCCGGAGCCGTTGGTCGTGAGGTACGTGGACGACGCGAGGTCGAGGATGACCAGCTCGCCGTCGATCTCCTGCCAGGTGACGCCGTCCTCGCGCAGCCTCATCGCCGTGCCTCTCGTCGCGGTTCTCCGGTCGTGCCGCCCCGAGGATAGGCCGATCCGGGGCCCGGGGTGGGGGCGGGACGGAGCTTTCACCCGGCGTCGGGTGAAAGGCGTCCGGGTGCGGGGTGACTTCGGCCAGAAGTCCTTGACCGGTCGTTGCTCGTGGCGCGACGTTGGGCGCGTCCTGCACGAACGAGGAGAGGGGAGTGCTCCGATGTACGAAGCACCGCGCATCACCGAGGTGGTGCGCGGGCACATCAAGACCGCGAGCGAGTACCGCACCC